>JAHFTI010000009.1 GCA_023265535.1 Opitutaceae bacterium | reverse complement strand
GCTCTTCTTCAAGCAGCTCAGCGACTCCACCATCACCTACATGCCGATGCCCAACAGCATCAGCAGCAACGGCGACATCGGCTTGCTTCCCGGCTTCGACGTGAAGCGCGACACCCCGCACTCGCAGTACTTCACCACGAAGGTCGGCCTCGACGGCCAGGGCAACCGCGAGACCGTCGACATCACCGACGGCCTCCGTGTCAGCACCACCTCGATCGGCGCCGAGCTCTCCTTCCGCCTCCCCGGCGGCTGGGAACTCATGGACCGCATCAACTACGCCTCCAATTCCGGCCGCTTCACCGCCCCCTTCCCGGCGGACGTCATGAGCGCCAGCTCCATGGCCAGCCTCCTCGGCGGCACCGGCGCCACGCTCAGCTACGCCACCGGCCCCAACGCCGGCAAGGCCATCACCAGCCCCTCCACCCTCAACGGAAACGGGCTCCTGATGCGCACCACGCTCTTCGACACGAAGCTGAACGACTTCGGCCTCTTCGTGAACAACCTGCGCCTCACCAAGAGCATCACGCTCGCCGACGAGTCCAAGCTGATGTTCACCCTCGCCGACTACACCTCGCGCCAGAAGCTGAACATGGACTGGATCTGGAACGCCTACCTCCTCGAGGTCAAGGGCCGCGACGCCGCGCTCGTCGACGTCACCAGCGCCTCCGGCACCAAGGTCACCGACAAGGGCCTCATCGCCTATGGCGTTCCCTTCTGGGGCAACCCGACGCGCAACTACAACGTGAACTATGACATCTCAGCCCCGTCCGCCTCGATGTCCTGGGTCAAGGGCAAGATCAACTTCGACGCCAGCGTGCGCTTCGACAGCGGCAAGGCCCGCGGCACCACCGCCGGCAACCGCCAGGTGTCGAACCTCGACGTGAACCAGGACGGCGTGATCTCCACGCCCGAGAAGAGCGTCTCTGTCATCGACCACGGGAATGCCGCCCCGGTGAACTACAACTGGGACTACACCTCCTACTCCGCAGGCCTGAACTACGCCTTCACCCGCAAGGTCGCCGCCTTCCTCCGCTACAGCGAGGGCGGCCGCGCCGGCGCCGACCGTATCCTCTTCGGCAGCACCGTACTCGCCGACGGCACGCTGCGCTCCAAGGGCGCGTCGATCGACAAGACCAAGCAGACCGAGATCGGCCTGAAGTACCGCACCAAGGAGCTCCTCCCCGGAAGCCTCGGCCTCTTTGCCACGGCCTTCACCGCCGAGACCGCCGAGAAGAACTACGAGGCCACCACGCAGCGTTTCACGGATCGCGTCTACAAGGCCAACGGCATCGAGCTCGAGTCGGCCTACCACTACCAGGGCTTCGACCTGCGCTTCAGCGCCACGATGACCGACGCCGAGATCAGCAGGGACCTCATCACGCCGGCGCTCGAGGGCAACACCCCGCGCCGCCAGGCCAAGTTCATCTACCAGGTCACGCCCTCCTACTCGTGGAAGAAGCTCTCCGTCGGCGCCAGCGTCATCGGCACGAGCCGCTTCTACCTTCAGGACAACAACGACCTCGTGCAGCCGGGCTACATGTACCTCAACGGCTTCGCCTCCTATGAGCTGGCCCGCGGCCTGGTGCTCTCGATCAATGTGAACAACCTCACGAATGCCTACGGCCTGAGCGAGGCGGAGGAGGGCTCCATGCCCTCCAACGGGGTGCTGCGCGCCCGCGGCATCACCGGCCGCACGAGCTCCATCACCCTCAAGTATTCGTTCTAACACTACAGGTTTCCCGTGAAAAACCAGGTTCAATTGATCACCTACGTCGACCGCCTCTCCGGGGGCGGCCTGCGCGAACTCCAGGCCCTGCTCCAGGGCCCGCTCGGCGGGATCTTCGGCGGCGTGCACATGCTGCCGTTCTTCCATCCCATCGACGGTTCGGACGCCGGCTTCGACCCGATCGACCACACGCGGGTGGATCCGCGCCTGGGCGACTGGGCGGATGTCGGCGCCCTGGGGGTCAATTTCGACCTGATGGGCGACCTCATCGTCAACCACGTCTCCTCCGAGTCGGCCGCGTTCAGGGACTTCGCCGCGCGCGGGTCCGACTCGGAGTATGCGGGCATGTTCCTCACCCTGGACAGCGTGTTCCCCAACGGGGCGCGCGAGGCCGACCTGACGCGCATCTACCGTCCGCGTCCCGGCCTGCCCTTCACCAGCACGACCCTGGGCAACGGCGAGAAGCGCCTGCTCTGGACCACCTTCACCCCGCAGCAGGTCGACATCGACGTGCTGCACCCCAAGGGCGCCGCCTACCTCGAGGAGATCCTCCAGCGCTTCAAGGCCGCCGGCGTGAACATCATCCGCCTCGACGCCGCCGGCTACGCCATCAAGAAGGCCGGCACCAGCTGCTTCATGATCCCCGAGACCTACGAGTTCATCGGCGCACTCAGCAGGCGCGCCCACGAGCTCGGCATCGAGGCCCTCGTCGAGATCCACAGCTACTACCGCGAGCAGATCGAGATCGCGAAGCGCGTCGACCGCGTGTACGACTTCGCCCTCCCGCCCCTCGTGCTGCACGCGCTCTACACCGCCGAGGCCGCGCCCCTCAAGGCCTGGCTCGGGATCTGCCCGCGCAACGCGATCACGGTCCTCGACACCCACGACGGCATCGGCGTGATCGATGTCGGAGCGGATGCCGCCACGGGCCGCCCCGGCCTGCTGCCCCCCGCCGCCATCGACTCCCTCGTGGAGACCATGCACACCCGCAGCGGAGGCCAGAGCCGCAAGGCCACGGGCGCAGCCGCCTCGAACCTCGACCTTTACCAGGTCAATTGCACCTACTACGACGCCCTCGGCGGCGACGACCGCGACTACCTGATCGCCCGCGCGATCCAGTTCTTCGCACCCGGCGTTCCGCAGGTCTATTACATGGGCCTGCTCGCCCAGAGGAACGACATGGCCCTGCTCGAGCGCAGCCGCGTGGGTCGCGACATCAACCGCCATCACTTCACGGCCGACGAGGCGCGCGAGGCGGTCCGCCGCCCCGTGGTGCAGGCCCTGCTCGGCCTCATCCGCTTCCGCAACGCCCACCCGGCTTTCGGCGGGGATTTCCTGCTGCAGCCTTGCGAGGACCATTGCCTGCGGCTTGAGTGGCGCCGCGGCGGCGACTATGCCGCACTCGACGTGGACCTCCGGCATCACAGCGCCCTGCTCAGCTTCAGCACCGCGGGCGGCACGCTCAGGGTGCCTCTCTCGCAGGTCACCGGTCCCTTCAGCCTCGTGGAGGCGGCCAAATGAGCACTGTATCCAACTCCCAACTACAGGCGGGCGGCAGGGGCGGCAGCACGATGATCCGCTGGCTGACCTACCTCATGTTCATGATGTTCGCCATGACCACGGACTCGGTCGGCGTGATCATCCCCGAGGTAATCCGGGAATTCAGGCTGAGCATGACGGCCGCCTCGGCCTTCCACTATGCCACGATGGGCGCCATCGCCCTCGCGGGCATCGGGCTGGGCTTCCTCGCCGACCGCCTCGGCCGCAAGCGCACGATCATCCTCGGCCTCTCGCTCTTCGCGCTGAACTCCTTCCTCTTCATCGCGGGCAACTCCTTCGTGTTCTTCCTGTGCCTGCTCTCCGTCTCGGGTGCCGCCATCGGCATCTTCAAGACGGGCGCCCTCGCCCTCATCGGCGACATCACCACCTCCACCCGTGAACACACCTCGACGATGAACACGGTCGAGGGCTTCTTCGGTGTCGGCGCCATGATCGGACCGGCCCTCGTCGCGCTCCTGCTCACCCAGGGCGTGTCCTGGAAATGGCTCTACCTCATCGCGGGACTGCTCTGCACGCTGCTCATCATCGTTGCCCTCTTCGTAAAGTACCCGGAGGCCTCCCACCAGGAGAGCACGCCCGTGGACCTTCGCAGCACCGGCCGCATGCTGGGGGATCCCTACGCGATGGGCTTCTCGCTGGCGCTCTTCCTGTACGTCGCCGTCGAGTGCTCCATCTATGTCTGGATGCCCACCCTGCTGGCAGGCTACACGGGGCCGGCGGCCTGGGCTGCAACCTACTCGATCACGATCTTTTTCCTGCTGCGCGCCGGAGGCCGTTTCCTCGGGTCCTGGCTGCTCGGGCACTTCTCGTGGGGAGCCGTCATGGCGGTGCTCAGCGGGGCGATCCTGGTCTGTTTCCTCGGCAGCATCCTGGGCGGCGTACAGCTCGCGGTCTTCCTGCTGCCACTCTCCGGCCTCTTCATGTCGATGATCTACCCGACCCTGAATTCAAAGGGCATCAGCTGCTTCCCCAAGCACCTGCACGGGTCGGTCTCAGGGATCATCCTCTTCTTCTCCTGCCTGGCGGCTGCAGTCGGTCCGCTGCTGATGGGCGCGGTGAGCGACGCTTTCGGCAGCGCCCGCCACGGCTTCATCCTTGCCACGCTCTTCGCGGGCCTGCTCTGGCTCGGCCTGCTCGCCAACCACCTGCTCAAGCCCGCCGACGCGCGCCTGCGCGCCATGGAGGCACACTGACATGAACCAGGGACGCATCGTCTGTTTCGGGGAGGTGCTCTGGGATCTCCTGCCCCAGGGCCGCTTCCTCGGGGGAGCCCCGCTCAATGTCGCCTACCACCTGGGCCGCTTGGGGCAGAAGCCCTCGCTGGTCTCGGCCATTGGCGACGACGCACTCGGCCGCGAGACGCGCGCCGCGGTGAAGGCCGCAGGCCTCGACGACACGGCCCTGCGCGTGCACCCCGGCCTGCCGACGGGCGTGGTGAAGGTGCAATTGGATGCGGCGGGCCACGCCCGCTACGAGATTTGCGAAGGCGTCGCCTGGGATGAGATCGGCGGCCTGCCCACACCCGGCGAGCCCCTGCGGGCGCTGCTCTTCGGCTCACTGGCCCTGCGCACCGCGGCCAACCGAGAATGCCTGCGCGCCTGGCGCGCCGCCGCACCCGCCCTGACCGTCTGCGACATCAACCTGCGCTCCCCCTACGACCAGCTCGAGCCCCTGATGCCGCTGCTCAGGGGCATCGACCTGCTCAAGCTCAACGACGACGAGGCCCTGCGCCTCACGGGGCAAAGCCGCGGCGCGGAGGATTGGGACCGAATCTTCGGGGAACTCTCGGAGCGTTTCGCCTGCCCCCGCCTCTGCGTGACTCTGGGCGGCGAGGGCGCCCGCCTCTGGGTGGAGGGCAGGCAGTTCAGCGTCCCGGCACCGAAGGTGATCGTGCGCGACACGATCGGCGCGGGCGATTCCTTCTGCGCCGCGCTCGTCGACGGCCTCCTGCGTCACCCGCACAGGCCCGACTGGCAGGCCCTTCTCGAGCGCGCCTGCCGCCTCGGTGCCTTCGTGGCCAGCCGCGACGGCGCCCAGCCCGACTACAGCGCCGCCGAGGTGCTCGGCTTCAGGCAGCTCTAGGCGGATTGCCCAACCCCCACACACGGTCCTCGAGCCCGCACCGCCCTGCTCAGGGTTGCGTAAAGGGGCATTCTGTGAAGAGTAATGGAGAAGCAGCCACAGCCCAGCCCTTGCCCCATGAAACTTCACTGCCTTCTTTTCCTCCTGCTGACCGGATGGATGTTTGCCGGCACCCCGGGCAGCACCCCCGGCCCGGAGCCTGAGATCGAGAAGCTACTCTGTGCCCTGCAGAAGGTCGAGGGGGTGACTTTTGTCAGGAATGGCAGCGAATACACCACGGTCCAGGCCTGTGAGCACCTCCGCCTGAAGTGGTCCAAACAGAAGGCCAGTATCCACAACACGGAGGAGTTCATCCTGCTGTGCGGCACCAAGTCCTCGATGTCCGGCAAACCGTACCTGATCAAGTTTGCCGACGGCCACACCGAGGAATGCGGCGTCTACCTCAGAGCCCTGCTGAATTCACTTTCCCCAAGGCCCTGAGGGGCTGCTGTTGCCGCCCCTGGCACATGTGCCGTTTTGGTCCACCTTATGACGCAACCCAACAAGACCCCGCGCAGTCCCTACGAGAAGGTCGGTGGCCTCTATTATCTCGGACGCTGCATCGACAAGATCCGTTATCGCCAGGCCGGCACGCTGAGGCCGGACTTTTATGAGCTCATGGGCAAGGGCTTTGATGGAAGGATCATGGGCTTCCTCGAACTCGACTACGCCAAGTTCGCCGACTTCGTGCTCACCGGGGCAAGCGACGACGAGTGCTTCGCCTATTGCCACAACAATGGGCGTAAACTCAATGAGCTCAACGTTCTCATCTGGAATGATTTTTCATCGAAGCGTGGCTGGCGGGATGGCGCCTCGGAACTCCTCGAAAAATTCAAGGCCGAGAGCGGACTCCAGGCCCGCTCCGACCTGGTGACGCTCTTCGAATACTGGGAAGTCGACGAAGGCCGGAAGCCCTGAGGCCCCCACCCTGCCGCCTCAGCCCTGCGGCAGCTTCGAGGCGGCCTTTGACATCACCTCGGGACGCAGGCCGAAGCCGTGTTCCTCGTGGTCGTAATAGACCACCTTGGGCTCGCGCTCGATCTTGCAGGACACGCTGCGCAGGTCCTGGCGGAATTCCATGGGGGAACGCCCTGTCGCCTTGCGAAACACCTTGGTGAAGTAGTTCGGCGCCGAGAAACCGCAGGCGCTCGCGATCTCCTTGACGCTCAGGTCAGTGTTGCCCACCGCCTCGAGCGCATTCGTGAGCCGGATGCGTGTAATGTATTCCGTGATACGCTCGCCCGTCTGGTCGTGGAAAACGCGCGAGAGGTGCGTGGGCGAACAGCGCAGCGCCGCCGCGAGCGACTCCACGCCGAGGTCCACCTGGTCGATGTTGTTTCTCACCAGCCACTGGCAGCGGAAGATGCGCTCCGTCTCCGAGTAGAGGCGCGCACTCTGCGTCTCCACGAGCTCGAGCAGCATCGCCATCTCGGCGAGCAGCAGCCCCTTGATCGCCGCCTGGCAGCACTTGGCCGCATGGAAACGCAGCTCGCCGATCTGGTTCAGGTAGGACACCAGCGCCGGGAAAAAATTGGACGTGTAAAAATAGATGTCGTCGACGATGGGCTTGCGTCCCGGAGCCTCGTGCGCGACGTGGATCGCAATGGTCTCGTTGTAATAGCAGACCACCACATTCTCGAAGGGCCTGCTGCCGTCGTGCGTCGTCTCGCCGTGGGGCACGCCCTGCGGCATCACGCAGATCTCATTCTCGCCCAGGCTGAACTTCTCCTCGGGCGTCACAAATTCCGTGCGCCCTGCAAGCTGGATGAAGAGCTCCGGCTTGAAATGATAGGCCATGCCAGGATGGCGCTGGAAGGAGGGACGCGCCATGGGCACGCGAACCTTCGCCTTGCCCTGCTCGAGCGCGGCGATCTGCCGCCGAAAGGTCTCGATGAAGAGGGTCTGTGTGTCGCCGCCGGTGGATTTCTTCGGGGAGGGGTTGAAAGCGATCATACGCGTGGGCGCCGGGTCCTGGGGTAGTCCCTAGGATGACCGTGTCACAGATCCCTCTGCAAGCCCGCCGAGACAAAGGGGTCACATCTTTACACATTACACGCAAGCGGGCGCGCCCGCTTGCGTGTAATGTGTAAAGATGTGACCCCTTCCCTCCCCACAGAGGTCAGCAGTTGGACACTGAAGCTCAGAGTAGCTGCGGCGCGCCCAGCTGCACGTCGATGCGGGCCACCGTGCCGGAGCGCGTGAAGAGCGACTGGCTGGTGGCAAGGTCGAGGCAAAGGCCGGGCAAGCCACGCATGGAACCGTCGCGGCCCGTGAGACGCACGCCCGGCTCGCCGCCGAGATGATAGACCACCGGCACCTGGCAGACCGTGAACGCCAGGGTGCGGGCGGGCAGCGCCAGCACGCGGCTGGTTCCGTCGAATTCCACGCACTCGAGCGTGCTTTCCTGCTCCAGGAATTCGGTCGCGCGCAGCAGGCTGGGACGGAAGGCGATGCAGCCGTTCTCCACCTTCACGCCCAGCTCGCCGCGGCGTGCGATGAGCTCCTCCTTCACCTGGCCCGTCATGCCGGGCTGCTGGGCGCCGCGGTGCTTGGGGCTGTGCGAGTAGGGGTCGGTCGGGAAGGCGCCAAAACGCGCGGGCGACTTTGCGGGCCCGAGGCCGGAACGGATGTCGTAGTAGCGCGCGGCCAGGCCGGCGAGCACCTCGGGCGAGGCGCCGGCGGCGACTGCGGCGGCATGCGACTCGAGCACCGCCAGGAGCAGCTTCGAGACCATGTGCCAGTAGATGCTGCCGAGGCCCTCATAGCCGAACATCGTGCCACTGCGCCCAAGGAAGGACTTGTGGCTGAAGACCTCCTCCCAGACCTGCAGCAACGCCGGGCGGGCCTCCTCGACGAGCGGCGCAAAGGCTGCGTCGGCGGCAAGGCGCTCCAGCGCACCCTCGAGGTCGCGTGTGTTGCACAGCTCGGAGGCGAAATGCAGGCCGCCCTGGTCGTCGACATTGAGCAGGCGACGGTCGCCCGCCTTCACGAGGGCGGCGAGCAACGGGATGCGCGCAGCCGAGGCCGCGGGCAGGCAGTTGCGTGCGATGAAGGGCGCGACCTTGCGGTCGGGATAAAGCATGTAGCTGTGCTGGTCCTCGCGGTACAGCGCACTGGTGCGCAGGCTGCCGAGCAGCGCCAGCGCCTCCTCGCCCGAGAGCATTCCCGAGCCGAGCACCGCCACCTGTCCCTCAAGCATGGGCTGGAGGCGGGCGATCGTGGCGCTCTCGCCATGCAGCTCGAGCAGGTTGTAGCTGTGCCAGAGGCCGTCCTCGCGGCGGTTCTGGCGGATGCTCTCATCGATGAGCTGCAACGCGGCGGCAAGCAGCTCGCGCACCGTGCGGTGGCTCACATTGACGAAGGCACCCATGGCACGCGCATACACGCGGCCGCGATGGCGCTCACCGGCCAGGCCGAGGTCGCGCAGCGCAACGTAGCGGCTGGGGCCCTCCCACTCGCCGCGCGCCGCCTCGCGCGACAGCACCGCGCACAGGCTGCCGATGAACTCCTCGCCGGCCTCCGTGCAGGGGAACTCCGCGTCGGCGGTGAAGAAATGCTGGAGCAGCTCCACGTGCCTGCGCAGCTGGCACACGGTCACCATCGAGAGGCCGCAGCCCACGAGGGCGTTGTTGGCGTCGTTCCACTCGGGGCGCTGGGTGTTGAGCCAGATGCCGCCGCCGGGGACGAGGTTCGAAAGCTTGGCGAGCACGGGCGTGAGCAGCTTCTCGGCGAGCGAGAAGAGCACGGGCTCGGAATTGCCATCGAGGAGCAGGCGGCCGTCGGTGCCGAGCTCCTTCTCGCGCGCCAGGGCGGAGTTGTGCTGCTCGTAGTCGAAGTCCACCGAGTTGCGCGGATCGCGCAGGATGTCCGCGAAGCTGCCGATGCGGTACGGGATCTCCACGCTGACGTGGAGGCGCTTCGGCAGCATCGATTGGATCCAGCCCGGCAGGTGCGTCTCGGCGAGGCCGAGCAGGCGCTGCAGGTACACGATCTGGTGGTCGCCCCAATAGCCGTGGTGGCTCCACACATTGTGCGGCTCCGGCACCTCCCAATCGATGCCCTCGTTGGTGATGCGGTACGGGTTGTAGCCGTCGGCGCTCGAGGCATCGAGGAAGGACGAGATCATGGCCGGCAACGCCGTGGGGAAACTCAGCGCGAGAGCCTCCCAATTCTGGAAAATGTCGCGCCAGTTGCCCTGCCACGCGATGACGGGTCGGCCCTGCGCGTTCTTGAGGCGGATGGAGAAACGGTTCCAGGGACGGCTCGGATCGCCATGGCGGCGGCTGAAGGAGAGGGGCAGGTAGATGCCTGCAAGGCGCTGCAGCTGCGCGTCACCCGACTTCTCAGCGAGCGAGGCCAGCTCGTCGAAGCGCAGGTTCTCGGGCCAGCTCGAGACGAGCGCCGCGTGGCGCTGGGCCACGCCCTTGTTGCGCACGCGCAGCCACGACAGGAAACCGTCACGCTCCACAAGCAGGTCTGCGGGCAGCACGCCGCCGCGCATGATGTTGAACAGGGTGTTGGAGACGTGGTGCTCGTCGCCCGTGGTGTCGCCCGTGCGCATCAGCGCGTCGGAGGACGCCAGGCGCGAACGCAGACCGCGACGGTCCGCACGCAACGCCTCGGCGACCTGGCCGGCGAGGGACGCTCCGCCACGCAGCAGGTCGGCGCTGCGCAGCACGGAGACATGGTCAAGGTTCGTGTCGAGGCAATGCACCCAGCTGCTTTCCTGGCCGGCGGCGAGCGTGAGCGTGAACACACCGAGGAAGGCACCGGTCTCGCCGCGGATCTCGCCCTCCTCGGCGGGCGTGCCGCCGCGGCGGAAGAGATCGACCTGGCGCGTGGAGAGCAGGAAACCGGCGTCGGCCGGCAGGCCCGTGGCCCAGGCCGTGGCGGCGCGCTGCACCTCCATGGGCTCGGCGCGATCGGTGATGGCGGCGTTGAGTGTGAAAACGCCCATGGGCACACCGGGGATGCGGTCATGGCGCATGTACGCCTGCGCCAGGCAGCTGAAATTCATCCACATGTCGGTGCCCACGCCGGGGGGCACGAGGCGGTGCCAGCCGTCGAGGCAGCGCACACCCAGCGCCTTCGCACCGCGGTTGGACAGGCTGCACTCGCGCACGAGACCGAAGCGGTCGCAGCTCGACAGAACCGTGCGGAAGACAAGGCCGCTGGCCAAGTCCTCCTCCTCGAAGCAGAGGCCGTTGCCCTCGGGATTCTTGTAAAGCGAGCGGCGGCGCGGATGCACGGCGGGCAGGTCGGCCCAGGGCTCCCAGAGGCGCTGCGAGCCATCGGGCCCAGCGATGAGGAAGACGCTCAGGGCGCCGCTGCTGCGCGGATGGTCGAGGATGCGGTCGACCGTCTGGTACGGGAAGACGGCGAGCTCGGGGTCGCGGCGGCCGGCGCAGAGGGCGCCGTTGCTGCCGGCGAAGAGCCAGACGTCGTTGTCGCCGACCGAGGTCGTGAAGAACGGGGTCATTGCCTCGGTGTCACGGATGCCCGTCCACGACACGCCGTCGATGACGATGCGCGCCTGCGTGGCGGGTGAAACGGGGGAGAGAGGCAGGGCGCCGAAGCGGACTTCGGCGTGGGAAAGGCTGGATTGGGTTGCTTGCATGACTGTGAGGGAACCCGGTGGACAAGCCGAAGGCATTGCCCCGGGGAATGGGGGTTTCTGGAAACCGCGCTGCAGGGGGGCGCGGAGGTTGGGAGGGTAAGGCCGCTAGGGTGCGCGCGGCGGCGCCAGGGTTTCACCCTCGATGAGCTGGGCCTCGACGAGGATCTTCCGTCTCGGCGCGCGCGGATCGAGCATGCGGCTCGTCAGGCGAACCAAGGCGGAGGAGCCGATGTCGGCGTGGCCCACCTTGAGCGAGGTAACCTGCGGATGGCCCAGGGGCGGTTCGATGCCGTCGAAGCCCGTGATGGAGCAGTCTTCCGGCACCCGCAGGCCGAGGTCGCGCAGGTATTGGTGAAGATGATACGCCTGATGGTCCGCGGCGCAGACGAAGGCGGTCACGCCCTCCTGCTTCACGAGGCGGGCCGCCTCTGCGGCGAGCTCAGGCCAGGTCAGGAAGGGGCGCGAGTTCTTGTGCACGTTCAGCACCCAGTCCTGGTTGAATTGAAGCCCGTGGCGGAAAATGGCCTCGGCGTAGCCGCCGAAACGCTGCTGCGTCCAATGACCGACGACCGGGTAGCGCCAGGCGACGAAGCCGATGCGGCGATGCCCGCGCGAGGCGAGCAGCTGCACGAGGTTCGAGGTGCCGGAGGCGTTGTCGACGTCGATGGAGTCGAGGCCCAGCTCGGGATAGTCCTCGAGCACGGAGACGATGGAGATCTTCTCGGCGAGCTCGCCGACGGTCGCTGGCGGGAAGGGATAGATCAGGATGGCGCCGCGCCAGTCCGCGCTGCGGATCTTGCGCAGGATGCTGCGGCGGTGCGCATCGGTGCTGAAGGTCTCGGGCGCCTCGTAGGCGACATCGATGGTGATCTGGTCGTGCTCGGCATGCTCGCGGATGCCCTTGAGCACATAGGGGAAGGTGGCCATGGCGGCGTCGGCCGCGGGCACGCCGATGAGCACGCCGATCGTGGTGGGCTTGCCATCGCGACGGCGCGCCAGCGCACGGCCGGGGCTGGTCTGATAGCCGAGGGACTCCGCCAACTCCAAGACTTCCGCACGCGTCTCCGGCTTCACCGAGGGGTGATTGGAGAGGCTACGCGACACCGTCGCGCGGGAAACGCCCAGTTTCTGGGCGATTAGCTCTTGGTTGATGCGGTCCATGGGGTGTGAAGCAAATGAGGCCTCTTGCACGTGCTTTGTCAATACAATGAATGGAAAACTGTGCAAAAATGTAACATTTTATGAACGAACTTTCATTAGCACATCAATAAATCAGCTTCAAATAAGTCCTATAAAGCAATTTATGGAAATGTACAATTTACTGGGATAAAAATGATCAATGAATGTCTCAAAGGTATTGACAAATTCCATGGATTGTCGTTAGCTCTGTCCATTCCCCGAGAGGTTTGGCTTCCCCTGATGGCCTTTCCGTCGTCCGAAACACCCCCGCGTGCCCCCTGACTTCTGCGCCGGTGCCAAGGATGCCGTGATCGGCAAACACTCTCCCCAAGCAACCCCGACTCAAAGTCGACCCAACCTACACCCACATGAGATCCCCCATGTACCGCAAGAATCGTCGCTGGCTGACGGCCGTGCTGGCCCTTGGCTGCGTCACCCCGCTGGCCCTCCAAGCCCAAGACGCCGCTCCCGCGGCCGCCGCCAAGGCAACCGAAACCTCCACCGAGGAGGAAGAGACAATCAAGCTGTCACCCTTCCAGGTGAACACCTCCAAGGACAGCGGCTACAAGGCCACCAACTCCATTTCCGGCACGCGCCTCGACACCGCGATCAAGGACATCCCGATGCCCATCGAGGTCATCACGGACCAGTTCATCCGCGACACCGGCGCCAACGACCTCCGCCAGTCCCTGCGCTACAGCGCCGGCATCCTCCTCCAGACCCAGAACGACCAGGGCAACAACTCCTACAAGGGCCCCGGCGGCGTCAACAATCCCGAGGGCGTCACCGCCGACCCCAGCGCCACTTACATCAAGATGCGCGGCTTCGTCACGAGCATCATGCTGCGCGACGGCTTCCGCCGCCAGAACTCGACCGACTCCGTGAACGTCGGCCGCGTCGAGGTCGTCCGCGGTCCCGCCGCACTGCTCTACGGTATCGGCAACTTCGGTGGCGTGGTGAATTACATGCCCAAGATGCCCAACGTCAAAGGCGGCGGCGAATTCACCGTCTCCACGGGCACCTACAATTTCCTGCGCGGCACCTTCGACCAGACCGGCGCCCTCTCCAAGGACGGCAAGCTCGCCTACCGCGTGACCGCCGCCGGCCAGAACGCCGGCAGCCACACTGACTTCTGGAACGAGAAGCACTGGTTCCTCTCCCCCGTCATCCAATACAAGCCCTTCGAGAAGACCGACATCGTCCTCGATTTCGAAATCGGCCGCCAGAAGATCAAGGGCATGGGCTTCCAGCAGGTCCGCTCGGTCGCCGGCGTCGGCGTGAACAACGACCAGAACGAGCACGGCGGTCTCTTCACCGTCCCCGGCACCGATCCGCGCACCTTCCGCATGTCCGGTCCGGACACCTACCAGCACCAGCAGTCGAGCAACTTCGAGGCCAAGCTCACGCAGGAGCTCTTCAAGGGGCTCAACCTCCTGGTCGGCTTCAACCACTCGATCTTCAATTACCAGCAGCGCGACATCTACGGCAACCTGACCCAGAACGTCGGCCCGAAGTCGCTCCAACGCACGGTCGTCCTCTTCCCCGTCGATCCCAACACGCCCAGCAGCAACCAGAGCGTGGTGACCGGCCCGGTCGACAACGTCATCCTCCAGTACAACTGGAGCCAGCAGTGGTATGAGAACACCCGCGACCAGTTCCGCGCAGAGCTCAACTACAAGCTCGACCTGTTCTCCAGGTCGAACAAGTGGCTGCGCAACGACCACAGCTTCCTCGGTGGCTACTCGATGGAAAAGAACCAGCTCGCCACCTGGGATCGCACCAGCGCCGAGAACACCTTCAACTACATCGCCCCCACCGACACCAACGGCATCCGCTGGGGCCTCAACGGCGACGGCAGCGTCGACAAGCCCCTCTCCGACAATGTGCGCAACGAGAGCACCGGCGTCGACAAGGCCCTCTACGCGGTGTACACGGGCCGCTTCCTGGACAAGCGCCTGCTCGTCCTCGCCGGCGCCCGCCGCGACGTCAACGACCTGAAGTCCAAGTACAGCAACGCCCGTCATCCCGACTGGAACAGCTCCACGGTCCGCCCCCAGGCGATCGACACCACCCACCAGAGTGGCGCCAGCTTCGCGATCACCCGCGAGATCTCCCTCTACGCCCTCCAGTCCGGCGGCCTCGAGCCGAACTTCAGCGGCGCCAAGGACGGCTACGGCACCCCCATGGGCGCCGTGACGGCCAAGAGCAAGGAACTCGGCGTGAAGCTCGACCTCTTTAACGGCAAGCTCTCCGCCACCTTCTCCAAGTACAAGATCACCAAGCAGGGCACCCCGCTCAGCTACTGGTGGGCTCCCTCCGCCATCGGCGGCAAGACGAAGTTCGATCCGACGAAGGACATCATCTACAACGTCAACAACTTCACGCCCACCCCGACCGCGACCGTCGCCGTCGGTGGCAGCAACGGTGGCAACGGTTCGACCGACGCCGCCCTCTCCCAGTGGAATGCCGGTGTCGCCGCTGGCGCCATCTACCAGAAGACTATTGGTGAGGCCACCTCCTGGTACGTGAACGCCTCCAAGACCACGGGCGCCGCCTACCTCGATGCCGTCTTCGCCGACACCATCAAGAAGGGCATGTCCTGGCCGGGCTGGCTGTACAACGCCGACAGCCACACCAACAACGCCTGGGGCGACATCGCCGCCTCCAACGGCGCCAGCCAGTCGGGCAGCAACGAGTCGAAGGGCTGGGACTGCCAGATCCTCTACACCCCGACCGACAACATCCAGCTCGTCCTCAACTATGCCCACACCAATGTGGTCATCCTCAACCCGGGCAACTTCATCAAGTACCCGTACCCGCAGGACCGTTGGGCCGTCTGGTACTTCCCGAACACCGACTGGGGCCTGACCGGCCAGCCCATGGCCAAGATGTACACCGATTCCCAGGACACCTCGACCTGGACGGGCTATGGCTACGGCGCCGGCACCAAGGCCGACGACACCCCCAAGCACCACATCGACTGGTTCGGCATCTACCGCTTCAAGAGCGGCGCCCTCAATGGTGTTTCCGTGGGCTTCGGCGGCTACTGGGAGTCCGAGCGTGAGTACCTCTCCGGCATCACGCACGGCGCTGGCCAGAAGATCACCGACAAGAACGGCAATCCGATCATCCGCGCCACGCCATCCCGCCTCAACCTCGACCTGATGGCGTCCTACGAGTGGAGCGCGGGCGGTCACCCGCAGCGCGTTCAGCTCAACATCAACAATCTGCTCAACGACACGAAGACCTACGGCCTGATCTATTCGGCGCCGCTGACTGCGCGTCTCGAGTACAGCTACAAGTGGTAACTTTCGGCTGATCCTGGTTCGGGGTCGGTGTCGCACAAACGGCGCCGGCCTTGGGTCAACCGACAATGAGGGGCGACGCGACGCAGTCCCGCGGTGCACGCCCCCCATGTTTGCGAAAGTCCCCGCTCGCGGGGACCAGTAGGGTTAGAGTGTGAAAGGGGCGCCTCATGCATGCAGGGGATGCAGGGGGCGCCTCCTTTTCGTTCCCGGACCCCTCGATCAGGGTCCCGTTTCAGCCGTCCCCGTCCCAGTCCCCTGCCCCCCCGCCCCACCCGACCCGACTCTCCTTCATGAACAAGTCCCTCCTGATGCTTCTCGCCTCGATGAGCCTGCTGGGCACCGCAGCCGCCGGCGCCAGCCCCTGGACCGTCACCGAGACCGCGCGCGACAACGGCCACAGGCTGGCCGCCCTCGGCGCACCCTCCGGTGAAACGAAGGCAGTATCCACACTTTCAATACGCTGCGACGAGACGGCCCTCCTCCAGGAGATCGAGGGCTTCGGCGGCGCGCTCACCGAGTCCGCCGGTTACGTGCTCTCGAAGCTGCCCGCCGCCAGCCGCGCCCGGGTGCTGCGCAGCTACTACGACCCGGCCGAGGGCATCGGCTACACCCTCGCCCGCACGCACATCAACAGCTGCGACTTTTCCCTGAAGCCCTGGGCCCTTGCCGAGACCCCGGGCGACACCGAGCTGAAGCACTTCAGCCTCGAACCGATGCGCCAGTGGACGCTGCCGCTCATCCGCGAGGCCCAGGCCATCGCCGGCAGGGACCGCTTCCGCCTGCTCGCCGCCCCCTGGAGCCCGCCCGCCTGGATGAAGGACAACGGCTCCATGCTCCAGGGCGGCAGCCTTCTCCCCCAGTACCGCGACACCTGGGCCCGCCACTTCGTCCGCTTCGTCGAGGCGCTCCGCGACCAGGAGGGCATCCCCGTCTGGGCCCTCACGGTGCAGAACGAGCCCGCCGCCAAGCAGACCTGGGAATCCTGCCTTTACACTCCCGAGCAGGAGCGCGATTTCGTGGCCCAGCACCTCGGGCCCGCTCTCGAGAAGGCCGGCCTCGGCTCCATCCACCTCCTCGGCCTGGACCACAACCGCGACATCCTCGAGGAACGCGCCAGGGCCATGCTCGGCGACCCGAAGTCCGCGAAGTACCTCTGGGGCATGGCGCTCCACTGGTACGTCAGCGAGGACTTCGCCGCCTCGTCCCGCGTCAAGGCCGCCTTCCCCGACAAGAAATTGCTCTTCACCGAGGGCTGCATGGAGGGCGGCGCCAAGCCGGGCTCCTGGGCCCCGGGCGAACGCTACGCCCGCAACATCATCGGCGACCTGCGCAACCACGTCTCGGGCTGGATCGACTGGAACATCGCCCTCGACCTGCAGGGCGGCCCCAACCACGTGAACAATTTCTGCGACGCGCCCATCCTCGTCGACACTGCCAAGGGCGAATACCTCGTCCAGAATTCCTTCCACTACATCGGGCATTTCAGCCGCTTCGTGAAAACCGGCGCACGCCGCATCGCCTCCGAGGGCGGCTCAGCCACGCTGCAGCACGTCGCCTTCGTGAACCCGGACAGGAGCCTCGTCGTCGTGGTGCTCAACGTCGGCGACCAACCCGAGTCCTTCACGCTCGAGACGGCCTCGGGCAAGCTCTCCTGCACCCTCCCGCCGCACGCCATCCGCACCTACCTGCGCTCAACGCCTTGAGAAGGCCGACCCCGATGCGCGCCGCCCTCACGCGTCCCGGACGCTGACATCCCGATCTCCCTCCTTCCACCAGGCTCGACCACCAGCCATGGCCCTCGTAAGAAACCCGATCCTTCCCGGCTTTCATCCCGACCCGAGCATCTGCCGGGTCGGCGAGTGGTACTACATCGCCAGCTCGACCTTCGAATGGTGGCCCGGCGTGCGCCTGCACCGCTCGCGCGACCTCGCCTCCTGGGAACTCGTCGGCCACGCCCTCACGCGCCGCAGCCAGCTCGACATGCGCGGCAACCCCGACTCGGGCGGAGTCTGGGCCCCCTGCCTGACCCACGCGGACGGCCTCTTCTGGCTGGTGTACACCGACGCCAAGAGCCTGCAGGGCCCCTTCAAGGACCTGCGCAATTACCTCGTGACCGCCCCCGCCATCGAGGGGCCCTGGTCCGAGCCCGTCGCCCTCAACGCGAGCGGCTTCGACCCCTCCCTCTTCCATGCGCCGGACGGCCGGAAGTGGATCGTCGCCATGGACTGGCGCGTGCGCACCGATGTGAGCGCCTTCGGGGGCATCAGCCTCCAGGAATACTCGGTCGCCACCGGCCGCCTCGTCGGCCGTCCACGCATCATTTTTCCCGGCTCGGAGCTGGGCATCACCGAGGGCCCGCACCTGTATTTCAGGGACGGCTGGCACTGGCTGGTCACCGCCGAGGGCGGCACCGGCTGGAACCACGCCGTGAGCGTGGCGCGCTCGCGCGCTATCGCAGGGCCCTACGAGCTGGCCCCGAACCACCCTCTCCTCAGCTCGGCGGGCGACCCCGGAAATCCGCTGCAAAAGGCGGGCCACGGCTCGCTCGTCGAGACGCCCGAGGGGCGCTGGTACCTGGTCCACCTGTGCAGCAGGCCCACGGCGCCGAACCGCCGCTGCATCCTCGGCCGCGAAACCGCGCTGCAGGCCCTCGAATGGCCGGCCGGCGAATGGCCGCGCCTGGCCGGCGGTGGCAATCGGCCGCTCCTCGAGGTCGAGGTACCCGAAGCTGCCGTCGCCCGGCCCTACCTGCGCCTCTTCGAGGACAATTTCACCGCCCCCCTGCCGGGCCCGCACTGGAACTCCCTGCGCGAGCCGCTCGGCGAACCCTGGCTCAGCCTCACCGAGCGCCCGGGCCACCTGCGCCTGCGCGGGCGCCACTCGCTCCAGTCCGCCTTCGACCAGAGCAGCCTCGGCTTCCGGCTCCTGCACCCCTCCTGCACGGTGTCCACGCGCCTCGACTTCCACCCGGCCGACCACCACCAGCAGGCCGGCCTCGCCCTGTTCTACAACTCCTCGAATTTCTATTACCTGCACCTCAGCGCCGACGCCTCCGGCCTGCGCGAGCTGCGCCTGCTCGCCTGCGACAACCGCCGCCATCGCGAGGTATTGGAATTTCCAATACAGGTTCCCGGCAACGGGCCCGTCGGCCTCTCTGCCAGCCTGGTGGGCGAGCGCCTGGTCTTCCAGGCCGACTTCGGCGAGGGACCGGTCCGTGTCGGACCCGTGCTTGATGCCGGGATACTTTCCGATGATCATCCGATCGACGCCGGGATCGCCTGGGCCTTCACCGGCACCTTCGCCGTCCTCTGCGCCCAGGACTCCGCCGACTCCGCCATCCCCGCGGACTTCGACCACTTTCGTTACGAGGCACATCAAGAGCAACCCTGACACCCCCCTGATCAGCCATGAGCACAAGTCCCGCAGATCCCACCGCAGCCACATCGGCGACGGCCCCAAGCACCCCCACCAAGGGCCTGAGTTTCGCCGAGAAACTCGCCTACGGTCTCGGTGACACGGCCTCGAACTTCTTCTTCCAGGCCTTCAACATTTTCCTGGCCTACTACTACACCGACGTGGTCGGCCTGAAGGACACCAGCGCCGTCGGCTGGCTGCTGGGCACGCTGCCGATCATGGTCGCCGTGCTCAATCCCGTGATCGGCATGCTCGCCGACCGCACCCAGAGCCGCTGGGGCAAGTTTCGTCCCTGGATCCTCTGGGGCGCCCTGCCCTACGGCCTGCTCGGCTACATCATGTTCCTGAACCCGGACTTCTCCCCGGACGGCAAGCTGATCTTCGCCTATGTCACCTACGGCCTCATGCTCGTCGCCTACGCCGCGATCAACACGCCCTACTCGGCCCTCATGGGCGTGATGTCGTCCTCCTCCGAGGACCGCACCTCGCTGTCCACCTACCGCTTCGCCTGCGCCTTCACGGGCGCGCTCGCCATCGGCTCCCTCGTTCCCTGGCTGAAGGACTACCTCGCCGCGATCAGCGGCAGCCCCGCCGCCGGCTTCCGCAACACCATGGCGATCTTCGCCGTGCTCTCGGTCGCCATGTTCCTCTACACCTTCCTCAACACCAAGGAACGCGTGTCGCCCCCCAAGGGACAGGACAGCAACGTCGGCCTCGACCTGCGCGACCTCTTCCGCAACGCCCCCTGGCTGGTGCTCTTCTTCGCCGCCTTCCTCACCCTCGCCAACACCGGCCTGCGCAGCGGCTCCGGCATCTACTACTTCAAGTACGTGGTCGGCAACGAGCAGGCCCTGAGCGCCTTCAACTTCTTCGGCTTCCTCGCCTTCATCATCGGCTCCCTCAGCACCAAGCTCTTCACGCGCTTCATGTCGCGCCGCAAGCTGATGATCGGCCTGACCTGCCTCAACGCCCTGTCGATGGCCGCCTTCTACCTGGTGGATCCGCACAACATGACTCTGCTCTATGCGTTGAACATCTTCGCCTCCTTCGTCGCCGGACCGACCCCCGCCA
Source organism: Opitutaceae bacterium (assembly GCA_023265535.1). Taxonomy (GTDB): domain Bacteria; phylum Verrucomicrobiota; class Verrucomicrobiia; order Opitutales; family Opitutaceae; genus MWDT01. Next base: position 1,439 of record JAHFTI010000009.1, on the reverse strand, counting down.
TCGTCTGGTCCATGTACGCCGACACCGCGGACTACGGCGCCTGGAAGTTCGGCCGCCGCACCACGGGCCTCGTGTTCTCCGCCACGGTGTTTGTGCAGAAGGTCGGCCTCGCCATCGGCAGCGCCATGATCGGCTGGCTGCTCGCCCACTACGGTTACGTGGCCAACGTCGCCCAGACCCCCGAGTCCATCCACGGCATCACCCTGCTCTTCTCCCTGCTGCCCGGCGGCTTCGCCTTCCTGAGCGGCCTCGCCATCCTCTTCTACCCCCTCGAGGAATCGAAGGTGAAGGAGATCGAGAAGGAGCTCCTCGCCCGCGAAGGCGCCACCCGCTGAGCCCTCCGCCCCTTCGTAACGGAGCAGGTCCGGGGACTGGGCGCACACCCGCGTCCTGTCCCCTGTCATTTTGCTCCCGCCCTTGTCACCAGCGCCTTTCCACCTTCCTTCAGCCCTTCCCATGCAGCATCGCCTGTCACAGTTCCTCTGTTCCCTGCTCCTCCTCGCAGGCCTGGCCCAGGCCGCCACGGTGACGCTGGAAAAGGGTCCCGGCGACTCCTACCGCCTCCTGGAGAACGGCACTCCCCTCGTGGTGCGCGGCGCGGGAGGCGAAAGCCGGCTGGGGCTCCTGAAGCGTTCGGGAGCCAACGCCATCCGCACCTGGGGGACAGACCAGACCGACGCCATCATCGCCGAGGCCGAGAGCCTGGAGCTCCGGGTGATCGCGGGCCTTTGGATCGACCACGAGCGCAGCGGTGCCGACTACAACGACCCGAAGCGCTTCGCCGAGGAGGTGGAGAAGCATTGCCGCGCCGTCGACCGCCTCAAGTCCTCGCCGGCACTGTTGCTCTGGGGAGTGGGCAACGAGGTGGAGACGCAATCGACCAACCCGCGCGTGTGGGATGTCATCGAGGCCGTCGCCGCCTACATCCGCCGCACCGACCCCGCGCACCCCGTCATGGTGGTGACCGCCCACGCGCCGCGCGACGTGGTTGCCCTCGTGATGAAACACTGTCCGTCCGTCCAGATCCTCGGCTGCAACAGCTACCGCGGCCTGGAGGCCCTCTCGCGCGACCTGCGCGCCTCGGGCTGGCCCGGCCCCTACCTCGTGACCGAGTGGGGCAACGACGGTGCCTGGGAGGTCGACAAGACCAGCTGGGGCGCCGAGGTGGAGCCTTACAGCAGCGCCAAGGCCGCACAGTTCGCCCGCCGCCACCCGCTGCTCGCCGCGGACCCGCGCTGCCTGGGAGGCCTCGCCTTTTTCTGGGGCCAGAAACAGGAGGCCACCGAGACCTGGTTCAACCTGCTCACCGACCAGGGCCGCCGCACCGAGGCCGTCGACGTGCTCACGGGGTTCTGGGGCGGCAGGCCGCATTCGCCCGCCGCGCCGGCCATCGCCGATTTGCGCCTCAACAACCAGGGCCCGCTGCCCGGCCTGCGCCT
>JAHFTI010000270.1 GCA_023265535.1 Opitutaceae bacterium | reverse complement strand
CTCGATCATTCCGAGTGCTTGTCCAGGCATGGTAAATACGTGTTGAAATGTTTTGGGTTGCAGCGTGATCAGCTGGTGAAGAAGGCCAGCAGCTCGGGGCTCGGACGTGCGATGACGTGCGAGGCGACGAGATTGCCGACGCGGGCGCAGGCCTCGCGACCGGAGTCGACGGCGGCCTTGACGGAACCGACGTCACCCTTGACGACGGTGGTGACGAGGGCGCCACCGATGCTGATTTGCTTGATAAGGACGACATTTGCCGCCTTGACCATGGCATCGCTAGCCTCGACGAGGCCCACGTAGCCCTTGGTTTCGATGAGTCCGATTGCTTCGCTCATAGTAGTGGGGAGATAAGGTTGATGGTTGTGGACTGGTTGAAAAATCGTGGGGAAAAAAGGCTCAGGAGCGGACGAGTTCGCAGCGCTTGGCCTTGTGCAGGTAACAGCCGTTGGCCTCATCGGTGTCGATGTGGACCTCAAGCTTGAAGCTGGGATCGACGCGCACGAGCATGTCGTCGAGACGCGTGGTGCAGCTCTCGCTCTCGACGATGAGCGTCATGAACTGGCCGGCCTTCACGCCGTAGAATTCGGCGTCCTTCGGGGTCATGTGCACGTGGCGGGCGGCGCGGATGATGCCCTCCTTCATCTCGAGCACGCCCTTGGGACCGATGACGACGCCACCGGCGGAACCCTTGATGTTGCCCGAGGCGCGCACCGGAATGTCCATGCCCAGGAAGACGGCGTCCGAGAAGGAGAGCTCGATCTGGGTGAGGTTGCGGCAGGGGCCGAGGATGCGGAGATTGTGGATCACGCGGTCGCGGGGACCGACGAGGGTGACGGTGGCGGTGGAGGCGAACTGGCCGTCCATGTAGAGCCACTTGTAGGGTTGGAGCTGATAGCCCTTGCCGAACAGCACCTCGAGGTTCTCCGGGGAGACGTGCATGTGGCGGGCGGAACTGTTCACGACGAGCGTCGGCACTTCCGACGGGGGCGCCTTGCCAAGTTGGCTGAAGACGGCCTGTCGCACGAGGGACTCTACCAGGGAGCGATTGGGAACGATGGAGGACATCGGACGGTTAAAGTCGGGGGTTTATGACTGATATCTTTCATTTAAATTGCACACCCGAGTCAAACACAAACGTGAAATGGAGGCGCGATATGATGGGTTTCGCTCTGGAAAGCGCTGGGAGCGAGGCGGGAACGGGGCAGCAAAAGAGATAGATACTGCGGGGTGAAATACCTGTAGCAGCTTGGTCCCAGCCTCCGAGGAAAGGAGCTGTTCTCCGGGCAAGGCAGCGGGCGCAAGGCCCACCTGCAGAGCCGCCCTCGATCGCGCCCTTCGGCGCTCCCGGAGTCGGGCTCCAGCAGAAGCGCCCAAAAGCCCTACGCCCAGCCCCTTTCCTCTCCGGCAACTACTCTCGTCAAGAAACTGTCCCTTAATACCAAAAAGAGCAGCCAGGTAGTACCTCAGGGCGCGTCCTGCACGCAGCGGAAGCCGATCGTGCCGGAGCGGTCCTTGGCGGGGGCCATCAGGAGGTATTTGCCATGCTCACTGAGCTTGTAGGCCTGGGGGAAATACCAAAACGAGTTTTGCGGCGTGTAGCAGCTGCCCCCGCGCAGGACGGCGGCGCGTGTGCGTTCATCGACGTACTCGTCGGTCCATTGCCAGACCAGACCAACTAGGTCCTCCACGCCGAAGGGACTCGCCCCCTTCGGGTGTGCGCCCACGGCGGGTGGCAACAGCTGCGCGCGGCCCTTCTGGGGCTCGGGAACCGCGGAGGCGTCCCAGTCATTGCCCCACGGATACACGCGGCCGTCGGTGCCCTGCGCGGCGTATTGCCACTCCCATTCGTGGGGCAGGCGCTTGCCCGCCCAGGCGGCATAGGCGCGCGCATCCTCGAGGGAAACCCAGATGACGGGCGAGTTCTCGGCGCCCACGGGAGGGCGGCCGTCGACCCAATGGCGCAGGAAATTGTGCGCGTCCGCAGGCTGGTAGCGGGTGGCCTCCAGGAAGACCTTGTAGTCCGCGTTGGTGACCGGGTGGCGGTCGATGTGGAAAGGGCGAAGGGTCATGCGCTGCGAGTGCCCGCGACGCGGGGAATTCTCCCAGGGATACTGCACATCCAGTCCCTCGCGGTTTTCGCCCTCGATGCCGATGCCGGTGACACGAAAATCAAAGTCCCCGCCGGGAATGCGCACCATGCCCTTGGGCGCAATGGCTGCGGGTGCTGTGGCGGCGATGGGCACCTGCTTCTGCGGCAGGCAACGCCAGACTGCGGAGAAACTCGCGAGAGGCTTTGACGAAAGCTGGGCCATGCGCGTGAGGCAGGCCTCGAGCGCGGACGGCGTGCTGCCGGCATCGACCGCGAGCACGGCACCGTAACCGCGGGGCTCGAGGGAAAGGTCGAGTGTGGCCTTGTCGCCTGCGACGCGCGGGGTGAGGCGACGGCCATTCCAGAGATCAAAGTACTCGCGCCCCGACTTGTGATCCACCTCAAGCAAGGCGCCGCTGAGGTCGTACTCGCCACGGTTCACCAGGGTCCACAATTCCGAGCCCTTGAGCGGGAAGGAACTGGCGTAGGCGCCGTAGCGGAGCGTGGGCACATGCGGCGTCCACCCGGCACTCACGAGGTGCTCGGGAAAGGCGCGATATACCGTCGAGATACGCCGCAGGGCCTCGCCATCGCGCTCAGTGAACTGGTTCCAATAGCCCCAGATATTCTCCCAGCTCTCGACACCGACGCCGTTGAAAAACGCGGACTGCATGAGGTCGGTGCGGTCGCGGGCCCAGCGGTCGCAGACGTTGATGAGATGGCGCGGCTCAAGCCACTTCCACTTGCTCACCATGGGCACGAAGGGATACTCCCAGTAGGCCCAACTCTGCTGGTTGTATTCGAGCATGGAGTCCTCGCGCATGGAGAGCTCCGGCTCGAGGGCCACGCCAGGCCGCAGGGCATCCTGGGCGAGACGGTGATCGTGCGTGAGCCCGTCGCAGGTGTCGCCATTCACGCCGTCGACGCCGAACTCGGCGATGAGCTTCGCGGTGGCCTCAGCATGGGAGCAGCCCGGATCGCGAGTGCCGGTGTCCCAAGGCATGGTGGGCAGGAACACGCGCACGCCGCGCCGGTGGAAGTCGGCCACCATCGCGCGAATGGCCTCGGGGCCGCCGGGGAGGTCGCGCGGGAGGTCCCATTGGTTGCGGTTGTCGACACCGATGTTCGGATACACGGGCCAGAGCAGCACGCTGTCCACGCCGCCGTAGCGCAGCTCGAGATCGTCGAGCAGGCGGTCGACCGTGTAGCGGCGCGCCACAGGGTCGTAAAAGTAGCGGTCCTCGACCATGACCTGCGGTTGGACAAAGTTGCGCTGCGTCCAGGCGAGGTCGGGCCTGAGGTACTGGGCTCCGCTGTAGTTGATGCGGGCAAGCTGCTGCTCACGCCAGGCGCGAAGCTCCGCCAGCCAGGCGCCGCGGGCCGAGCCGGTGTCCTTCTTCCAATTGTTCATCTTCGCGAACCACTCCTGCTGGCCCGGATCGAGCTGGGCGGGACCGGTGAGCTGACTGCCGCGCAATTCGAAGGTGGTGGGGGCGGCATGAAGGGGGCCGGGGACTGCGAAGACCGCGGCAAGCAGGCCGAGCAGCGAGTGCCTGGCCTGGCGGTTGAAAAGGGAAGACAGGAACATGGTTGGGGGGGGGCGAGGATCGGGGGCCGTACGTGGGAGATAGCCCTAAATGCCATGCCACCAACGAAGGCGGACACGGGGATCAAGGGCAGGTTTTGGGGGAGGGCCTGAAAGGCAGGAAAAGCATCAGTGTTTCCCTCAGTGCTGGCAAGTGCGCGCCGTCCAGAAACTGCACTCTGAAAAGCGAAAGGATCAGATTGCCGCGGGCTGGTTTTCAGGCACGGTGAAAGGCCCTCTCGGCGCCGCCGGCGCTCACCACTCCCCCTCTCCTCCTGAAAGCCCCCCTTCATGCGTCTGCCCCTCGCACTCCTTCTCCTCATGAGCCTCCTGGTTTCATCCCTCCATGCCGACACCCTGCGTGCGGCCACCTTCAACATCCGCGTGAAAACAGACATGGATCTCCCTGCGGGCAACGGCTGGGACACGCGCAGGAAGCAGGTGCGTGAGCTGATCCGTTTTCACAACTTCGAGCTGATCGGCTTCCAGGAGGTGTTGCGCACCCAGCTCGACGACCTGCTCGCCGATCCCTCCTATGGCCATGCGGGCGCAGGCAGGGACGATGGCGCGAACGCCGGCGAATTCTCACCCATCTTTTTCCTGAAGGAGCGTTTCACGCTGCTCGACAGCGGCACCTTCTGGCTCTCGGAGACGCCCGAAAAGGTGTCCTACGGTTGGGACGCACAAAAGTACCATCGCATCTGCACCTGGGTCAGGCTGCAGGACAAACACTCCGGCAAGGTGCTGCGCGTCTGGAACACCCACTTCTACCACGAGGCGGTGGAGGCGCGCCGCAACTCCGCCAAGCTGCTGCTCGCGCGCGTCACCGAGGCCGCCAAGGAAGGCGGTCCCGTGATCCTCATGGGCGACCTCAATTCGACGCCGGACAGCGAACCCTACCGCATCCTGGTCTCAGGACTGAAAGACACGCGCCAGCTCAGCCAGCTCCCTCCCTACGGCCCTGTCGGCACCTTCAACGGCTTCAAGTACGAGGTCCCTGCCGTGGACCGAATCGACCACATCTTTGTCGGCGAAGGCGTCAGCGTCCTGCGCCATGGTACCCTGAGCGATGCGGTCGACCTCCACTACCCGTCGGACCATTTCCCCGTGGTGACCGAGCTGCGCTACTGATCAGCGAGGGCTGGCACTTCGCCAAGCTGCCCTGCAGACAAACCACAGGCGAGCGTCACGCGGCGGTCATCCGTGGCGCAGGCCTCGGCGAAGGCGCAGGGGGCAACGGACGTGCGGGCAAAGCCATGCCTCACTTGAGGACCGAGGCATCGATCGAGGCGCGCTCCAGGTCGGCGGGCCCTGCATCGGTGAGCAACCGGCCGGTCTTGGGCATTGCGAAGAGGAATTCCTGGGCGGTCATGCCGATCTTCTGGCGGTCCAGGCACACGGCCAGCAGGCGTGCGCGCCTCGCCACGACCGACTGCAGGCTCACGACATCGGCAGTGGTGTTCCAGATTCCCTCGTGGGTGATTCCCTCGGCGCCGATGAAGGCGATATCAAACTGCCAGCTCGCCACGCTCTTGCAGGCGGCATCGCCCAGCAGGATGGCCTGCCGCGGCAGCAATTGCCCGGCGATCATGTGCAGGCGGACTCCGTCGATGTCGGAAAGCACCGTGGCCACATGAAGGTTGTTGGTCACCGCTGTCAGGGGGCGCACGGGCTGCTCACGCAGCAGGCTCGCGATGGCGTGGATGGTCGTGCCCGAGTCAAAGTAACAGGTCATGCCCTGGCTCAGCAGACTGACGGCCTGCCTCGCAATGGCGCGCTTGCCCTCCGAATTCAGGGATTGGCGTTCAAGGAAGGACGGAAAACGGGAGTTGAAATCGGCCATCGCGCCGCCATGCGTGCGGGTGATGCGACGCGAGCGGGACAGGGCCTCGAGGTCGCGACGGACGGTTGCCTCCGAGACCTGGGTGAGGCGGCAGATCTCGCTGATCGGAATGTATCCGTGCGTCTGCAACAACTCGGCCAAGCGGGCTTGCCTGGCTTCGACTACATGGCGGGGCACTCGCATGGGTCGCGAAAAAAAGCGCAAATATGAGCGAAAGCGATCCTATAATCGCCTTCGTGCGATCCCGGGCACCCTGTCGGCGGCACAGGTCACAGCCGCGGGCGCCCCTGTGCTCAGGAGGCCTTTCGGGGCAGGCCGGCGGCCAGGTCGGCGGCGACGGCGGCGAGCTTGGAGGCGATGGAGGCGCGGTCGTTGAGGTTGCCCGCAATGACATTGACCAGGGCGCTGCCCACGACGACACCGTCGGCGGTGGCGCCCACCGTGCTCACATGCTCTCGGCGCGAGATGCCGAAGCCCACGACGACAGGTCCCGTAGTGTACTTGCGGATACGCGCAATGGCCTCCGGGATGCCGCCGGCCATCTGGTCGCGCATGCCGGTGACACCCTCTCGGGAGACGTAGTAGATGAAGCCCGTGGTGGCGGCGGCGATCACGGGAAGCCGGCTCTCGCTCGTGGTGGGGGCGACGATGAAGATGCTCTCGAGGCCGTATTTCCTGCAGGCGGC
>JAHFTI010000269.1 GCA_023265535.1 Opitutaceae bacterium | reverse complement strand
CGAGGAGGACCTCCATGTAGTGGTGGCTCTCCAGGTGCACGTGCATGCTGGTGACGATCAGGAGGAAGTAGCGGTGCTGGATCTCCGAGAGCTTGGCCTGGAGGTTGCGGCGGCGGTGGTCGTAGATGAGGCTGATGGTGCCGGCGGTGCTGGCGGTGCCCGTGTCGATCTCGTTTTCGGAGAGCTGGGTGCGCAGCATCTCGGTGATGGCCTGCGAACGGTTCTTGTAGCCGCGGCGGGTCACGGTCCGATCGAGGTGATCGGCGAGGTCGGCGGGGAGGGAGATGCCGAATCTGACGACGCTGTCCTTGCGGGGCATGGTGCCGAGGGAAAGGGCTTTTGCCGGACAAGTCACGGCGTTTTCGAGCAGGGCGGAACTCATGGCAGGAAGGCCTTTCGGCTGTGGGAGGATCTTGGCTGGCCGGGGGCCGCGGGAGGAGGGCGTGGGTGTGAGGTGCCGGGGCTGGGTGCTGGGAGGGTGCTGGGGATGGGGCTGGCTATTCGACGTCGTCGCCGCGCTGGGTGAGGCGGAAGAGGGGGAGGGTCTCGTTGGGTTTCACGAGGGGCGCGGGCGGGTGGATGAGGCTCTCGATGTGGGCCTTCGTGGCGCGGAAGACGGGGTCGTTGACCTGGCCCGGGCTGCGGGGGCGCGGGACGGGGACCTCGATGAGTTCGTGGATGCGGCCGGGGTGCGGCTTGAGCACGAGGATGCGGTCGGCGAGGTGGATGGCCTCGTCGAGGTCGTGCGTGATGAAGAGCACGGTGATGTCGACGTTGCGCCAGATCTGGAGCAGGTGCTGCTGCATGTTGGCGCGCGTCTGGGCGTCGAGCGCGCCGAACGGCTCGTCCATGAGCAGGATTCGCGGGTTGTTGGCGAGGGCGCGGGCGATGGCCACGCGCTGTTTCATGCCGCCCGAGAGCTGCAGCGGGTAGCTGTCGGCGAACTTTTCGAGGCCCACGAGGTGAAGCCACTGGAGGGCCTCGCGCTCGGACATGGGCTTGTCCTCGCCGCGCATCTCGAGGCCGAACATGACGTTCTGCTTGACCGTGCGCCACGGGAAGAGCGTGTAGCCCTGGAAGACCATGCCGCGATCGCTGCCGGGGCCGTGGACTTCCTTGCCGTCGAGGAGGATCTGGCCGCTGGTGGGCAGGTCGAGGCCGGCGATGAGGCGGATGAGGGTGGACTTGCCGCAGCCGGAGGGGCCCAGCACGCAGAGGAACTCGCGGCGGCGCACCTCGAAGGAGATGTTCTCGAGGGCGGTGACGGGGCCCTGTTCGCCGGCGAAGGAACGGCCGAGTCCGCGCACGTCGAGCACGACGGGGCGTTCCTTGAGGCGCGTGAAGCGGGCGGCGACCTCGGGGGTCTGGAGGGAGCTGAGGGAGTCCATGTGCGTGCGACCCGCGGGTCAGTCCTCCTTGGGGATTTCACCCGTGAAGAGCGGGGTGCGGTTGCCCAGCAGGCGCTGGAAGAGGCGGCGCGTGAGGCTGGGGCGGAGCGTCTTCCAGGCGAAGAGGCGCTCGCCCACGAAGGCGAGGAGCAGGTCGCCCGCCAGGCCGAGGATGCCGATGATGATGATGGCGGCGTAGACGTTCGGGAAATTGCGGTACTTGGCCTGCTGATTGATGAAGAAGGTGATGCCGGAGCTGACGCCGACGACCTCGGCTACGATGAGGTAGGTCCAGGCCCAGCCGAGCAGGATGCGCAGGTCGTTGTAGAGGTCGGGCAGGCAGGCGGGCACGAAGACCTTCCAGACCAGCTGGCGCGGCTTGGCGCCGAGCGTCTGGGCGGCCTCGACGAGGGCGGGGTCGACCTTGCGCACCGTGTTGGCGATGACGAGGACCTGCTGGAAGAAGGTGCCGATGACGATGATGGCGATCTTGGGTTCCAGGTGGATGCCGAAGATGGCGACCATGAGTGCGCCGAAGGCGGGCGCGGGCATGTAGCGGATGAAGTCGATGACGGGCTCGGAGAGGCGCGCGATGGCCGCGTAGGCGCCGCAATAGATGCCCAGGGGCAGCCCGACGGCGGTCGAGAGGAGGAAGCCCCAGAAAATGGTCTGTATGCTCTGCCAGAGGCTTTCGTGCAGCCAACGGTCGCCCTTGAGCACGGGCGGCGTGACGAAGGCGGAGTAGAGGGCCGTGGCGACCTCGTGGGGCGCGGGCAGGAAGATCGGGTTGGCGGGGGTGCCGGTGGGGACGACTCCGGCCGTGGCGGCGACCTTGCTGCGTTCGCGCTCGAAGTCGGCCTTGTCGAGCTGCATGCCCTCCTTGAACCAGGACACGTCGCCGGGTGTGGCGACGCGAACCATCGGGTGCCAGAGGAAGGGCACGTAGCTGACGAGGCTCCACACCAGCAACGGCAGCGCGAACGAGAGGATTCCGATGCCCAGCCTGGCCCTCTTGGAGAGCGGGCGCAGCAGGGTGAGCAGGGAACTCATAACGGGTGAGGAGGGGGAGGGGGAGGGGAAGGGGGCAGGCTTGCGCGGAGTCGCGCGGAAGGGCGTGGGCCGCGCAAGCCTTGCCGGGGAGCGTGTGGCGTGTGTGTGAGGAGGCCGGGACGGAGGCCGGGGAGGAAGAGGCCGGCGTGCGGCTTACTTGCCGGCCTTCAGGGCGTCGGCGGTGAGGCTGGCGTCGATGTAGCTGTCGACGTCCTGGGCGTCCTTGTAGACGGCGTTCTTCACGTTGAAGGCGTCGGCGGCCTTGGAGGAGCCGTGGATGGAGCCGAAGCTGTCGTTCTTGGCGGAGATGATCTTGGCGCTCTGGCCGAGGGTGAGCAGGCGCGTGCCACCCATGAAGGCGGCGTAGTCCTTGGCGTCGACGCCGGCCTTGGCGGCCATGATCTTGATGCCGTCTTCCTGGGTGAGGGGGTCGGAGAGGTAGGCGACGATGCGGTCCCAGACCTTCACGAACTTGACCCAGTCATCGCGGCGCGTGGCGAGGCTCTGCGGGGTGACGACGACGGTGTCGTAGATGAGGCCGGGCTCGTCGGCGCTGGTGTAGACGGCGCTGGAGCCGGGGAGGGCCTTCAGGGCGGCGCCCGAGTTGGGCTGCCAGGCGGCGACGGCGTCGACCTGGCCTGAGGCGAGGACCTGCGGGGCCTGGTTGGTGGGGGTGGGGACGATGGTGACGTCGCCTTCGGAGAGGCCGGCCTTCTTGAGGGCGTTGAGGAGGAGCAGGTGGTCGACGAAACCGACCTCTACGCCGATCTTCTTGCCCTTGAGGTCGGCGACCTTCGAGAGACCGGGCTTGGCGACGATCATGTCGTTGCCGTTGGAGTAGTCGGTGACGAGGATGATGACGTTCTTGGCGCCGGTCGCGCCGGTGACGAGGCTGTCGCCGTTGGTGACCATGACGGCGTCGACCTTGCCCGCGGAGAAGGCCTCCATGGAGGGACCGTACTCGAACCAGAGCAGCTCGACCTCGACGCCGGCCTGCTTGAACCAGCCCTTCTGTTCGGCGATGGCGAAGGCGGTCCAGCCCGGCCAGTCACTGTAGGCGACCTTGAGCGGTGCGGAGAGGAGGGAGGAGCCGGCCAACAAAAGCCCGGCGAACAGGCCGAGCGAGCGCTTGAGAAGGGTGCGGGTGTTCATGTGATGGTAATACGACTTTGACGAATCGTGTTACGCTCAAGAGCAGGTGGCGTGCCAGCGGGGTGGTGCGTGGAGTGGTTGCCCGCGGCTGCACGCCCGCCGTGCCAACGCTCGCCTGCCGAGGGGATTTTCGCGCCTTTGACATTTTTTTACCACGAGGCCCGGCGGGCACCCCACGGGCGTCAGGTACTCCTGACAAGAAGCCTCATGTGACGAAAAACTTACCCTGCGTAAGTGTTCCGAATGGGGGTCCTATCTCGCTTTATGCCAGTGTATAGCGTGGGCACTTCCCAGCCGCCGGCACCCTGTGGGACCGCCTCATGAGCTGGCATTAGGAGCCGTGATCAAATTGGGGGAACTTACCTAGGTGGCTTGCAGGCAGGCGGCTGGGTTGGGTGTGCGTATCTTGTCCCGCATTAGTCGGAGGCGTAGCGACCGGGGGACCCTTTCCATCGCGGACCCAGCGGCGATTCTGTGTGTCAGCGCCTGCTCCCTCGAAGTGTCCTGCGCGGGCTTTCCCGCTTTCACCCGTCACGTCCACGTTCCCTGTATCCAAAATTCATGTACACGAACATCGCCCTCAGACCCCTGCAGCTCCTTGGCGTCTGGTACCTGCAGTTCACGCAGCTGCGCCGGCAGCTGTCGCTTCCACTCCTCCTTCTCCTTGCCCTGCTCCAGCGCGCCCCGGTGGTGCAGGCGATCCTGGGCCAGGCCTCGAACCTGGTGGCCTCGTCGCCCGCCCAGGTGCTGCGCAGCACGCTGGGCCTGGCGACGGTGCTGGGAGCGGTCGACACCCTCGCGGGTGCGACGACCTTTGTCATCAGCCCCGCGGGCAATCCCGAGGGCACCTATGACCTTCCTGCGGGCACCTCGGTGAACATCACCTTCACGATGACGGATGTGCCCACGCCCGTGGTTTCCTGGAGGACCCAGGGCACGCTGGCCCCCGGCCTGTCCATATCGGGCACAGCGGGAGCGATCATCAATGCGGCCTCGCCGGTGATCACTGGAACGCTGACGACAGCGGGCAGCTATGTCTTTGAGGTGAAGCCCTACGACAAGCTGAACGGAACGGGCAAGACGGACGGAGTCTGGTATCCGATCACCTTCAATGTGACCGGGCCCGCGGCGACGGCCCCCTCGATCACGACGCAGCCCACGGCGCAGACCGTGACAGCGGGCGGCACGGCCAATTTCTCGGTGGTGGCGAGCGGCACGGCGCCGCTGGGCTACCAGTGGCAGTTCAACGGCGGGGCGATCGGCGGCGCAACGTCGTCGAGCTATTCGCTCACGAACGCCCAGAGCGCGAATGCGGGCAACTATTCGGTGGTGGTGACGAACAGCGCAGGTTCCGCTACGAGTGATGCGGTGAGCCTGACGGTGAATCCCCTGGTGGTGGCGCCCTCGATCACGACGCAGCCCACGGCGCAGACCGTGACAGCGGGCGGCACTGCGACCTTCTCAGTCGTGGCGAGCGGCACGGCCCCGCTGAGCTACCAGTGGCAGTTCAACGGCGGGGCAATCGGTGGCGCGACGTCATCGAGCTATTCGCTCACGAACGCGCAGAGTGGCAACGCGGGCAACTATTCGGTGGTGGTGACCAATAGTGCGGGCTCGGCGACGAGCAACTCAGTGAGCCTCACGGTCAACGCCGTGGCGGTGGCACCCTCCATTACAACGCAGCCTACCGCGCAGACGGTTCTTGCTGGCAACACTGCGACCTTCTCCGTGGTGGCCAGCGGCACGGCGCCGCTGACGTACCAGTGGCAGTTCAACGGCGGAGCGATCGGTGGGGCGACTTCTTCCAGCTATTCGCTCACCAATGCGCAGAGCGGCAATGCCGGCAACTATTCGGTCGTGGTGACCAACAGCGCGGGCTCGGCGACGAGCAACGCGGTGAGCCTCACGGTCAATGCCATGGCGGTGGCTCCCACGATCACGACACAGCCCACGGCGCAGACCGTGACAGCTGGCAACACGGCGACCTTCTCAGTTGTGGCCAGTGGCACAGCGCCGCTGACATACCAGTGGCAGTTCAACGGCGGCGCAATCGGCGGTGCGACATCGTCGAGCTATTCGCTGACGAATGCGCAGAGCGGCAATGCCGGCAACTATTCGGTGGTGGTGACCAACAGCGCGGGCTCTGTGACGAGCAATGCCGCCAGCCTCACGGTGAATGCCGTGCTGACAGCGCCAGCCATTTCGACGCAGCCCGCAGCACAGACGGTGACCGTGGGCAGTACCGCTACCTTCTCAGTGGTGGCGGTGGGCTCGCCCACGATGACCTACCAGTGGCTCTTCAACGGGGCTCCGATCAGTGGTGCGACCTCGTCGAGCTATTCGGTCGCGAATGCGCAGAGCGCCAATGCGGGTAACTACACGGTGACCATCACCAATGGTGCCGGGTCAGTGACCAGTGCGGCCGCCAGCCTGACGGTCAACCCCGTTTCGGCCCTGCCGGTGATCACCCTGCAGCCCATCGGTGGCAAGGTAGTCCTTGGCCAGGTGGTAGTGCTCAACGCCAAGGCTACGGGTGCTGTGAGCTACCAGTGGTACAAGAGTGGGGCCCTCCTCAGCGGCCAGACGAGTGACAACCTGGTCATCTCGAATGTCGTCTCCTCCACGGCGGGCACCTACACGT
>JAHFTI010000268.1 GCA_023265535.1 Opitutaceae bacterium | reverse complement strand
CCCCCCGCCCCGCCCCCCGCACGCCGCGCGCCACCCCTGGTCTGCACCCCTGCGGCTAAGTCCCCGCCGGCTGCCTGTCCAGGTGCCTGCGGATGACCGCGGCCAATTCCTCCCTGGAAAAGGGCTTGTCCACCAGGTCCGCCACGCTCGCCGCATCCAGCTGTGCGCGCTCCAGCCGCGAGGAGTTTCCCGTCGCCAGGATGACCGGCACCCAGGGGCACATCTTGTGCACCTCCGCCGCCAGTTCAAGGCCGCCCATGCCGGGCATCGAAAGGTCGCTCACCACCACTCGGAAAGCCCTGGGATGCTCGCGCAGGTGCCGCAGCAGCGCGCTTCCCTCGGGGAAGGCGGTCACCTCGTAGCCCAGCCGCCGGACCATGCGCTCGAGCATCGTGCGCACAAGCTCCTCGTCATCCACCACGGCCACCCCTTCGCCGGAACCGCCCCTCGTCTCCGCAGGGAACTCGCCCTCGGACAGGCCGGGCGACTGTGCCCCCGGCAGGTGCACGGTGAAACAGCTGCCACTCCCGCGCGAGCTGCGCACCTCCACCACCCCTCCCAGCCCCTTGAGCAGGCTGCGCACGGTGGCCAGGCCCAGGCCGGCCCCCTCACCCATCGGCTTGGTCGTGAAATACGGCTCGAAAAGGTGCGCCTGGGTCTCCTCGTCCATGCCCTCGCCTGTATCAACCACACGGATACAGACGGTGTGCTCCGGCCTCAGGCCCCGGATCCGCTCCAGGTCCGCCGGACCGGGGCGCATCGCCTCCAGGTGCACCGCCAGCTCGCCGCCGCTGTCCCTCATCGCGTGGATCGCGTTGTTGCCCAGGTTCAGCACGATCTGGTGGATCTGCATGGGGTCGCACTCCACGGCCGGCACGCCCTCGCCCTGGGTGAAACGCACCCGGATGCTCGCGGGCACGGAGGCGCGCAGCAGCTTGATGGTCTCCTCCAGCACGGGACCCAGGTCCACGCGGCCCGGCTTCAGCCCGCCCTTGCGCGTGAAGGTCAGGATGCGGGCCACCAGCTCCTTCGCCCGCGCGCAGCTCTCCAGCACCTCGTTGAGCGAGGCCCTTGCGGGATGCCCCTCCTCCGTGTCCATGAGCGCCAGCTGGGCGTTGCCCATGATGGCCAGCAGGACGTTGTTGAAGTCATGCGCGACGCCGCCCGCCATCGTGCCCACCGCCTCCAGCTTCTGCGCCTGGCGCACCTGGTCCTCGAGCATCCGCTGCTCGGCGGCCGCCTTGATGCGCTCCGTGTGGTCCGAGAAGGTCACGAGCAGCGCGCCCTCGATGAGCCGGCCCCGCGCCTCGATGTGGAGCCTTGTCCCGTCCCTGCAGGTGATCTCCGACTCGATGATGCGCACCTGGCCGCCGAGGTCCGGGGCCTCGGAGAGGCGCCGCTCCCAGCCGGCGCGCACCTCCGCGCGGTATTCAGGATCCGGATACGCCCTGGGCCACCAGTCCTCCACCCGGGGAAGGTCCGCCATGGTGTAGCCGAAAAGCTCCGTGAAGCGCCGGTTCATGTGCAGCAGCCGCCCCTCGGGATCGGTCACCACCGTGGCCACCGGCATCGCCGCGATGTACTGGTCCAGGCGCCGCTCGCTGCGGTGCAGCTCGTCAACCCGGTACCGAAGCTCCTCCAGCAGCGCTCCCAGGCGTCCCGTCATCGTGTTGAAACTGCGGGCCAGGGTGCGCACCTCGGTGGCGCCGTCCTCCTCGGCCACCCCGCTGAAGCCCGCCTCCCCCACGCGGCTGGCATGCAACGCCAGGCGGGCGATCGGCGCCCCGAGCAGCCGCGACACAAGAACCGCGCTCACGGTCAGCAGCACCAGCGCCAGTCCGCCGAGCACGCACATCGAAAACCCCATCTTCCGCAGCGCCTCGTGATGGATTCGCTCCGGCGCCATCATCACGACGCTCCACGGCACCATGCGCAGCCTCAGCGCCACCTTCCTGCAACGCTCCGCAACGCCGCCACCCAAAAGCCTCGAATCCACCCAGTCCAGCCCCTCGCCGAGCAACAGGCTCAGCTGCCTCTCCTCACTCGCCACAAGCCTGCCCACCGCAGCCTCGTTCTCTCCATGCGCCATGATGATCCCATCCTCTCCCACGAGGATGGCATGCCGCCCCCGGCTGTAGTCACCCGAGTACTGCGCCACGATCTGCTGAAGCACGGCCATGTCGTAACGAAGCCGCAGCACCCCCCTGATGACGCCTTGGCCATCCCTCACCGGAGCGCAGACCCAGAGCAGGGGACGGCCCCCCCCGAAATCCGCCACCGCAGAGGGCACCCCCGTGCGCAGGCAGGCCGTCACCCAGGGACTTGCCGCCTCGCTTTGGTTGCGCAGTGAAAGCTCGCTCTCGAAAAGTTTCTCGCCCTTCGCGTCAATGAGCGCGTGTGAGCTCACCATGAAGGGATCATGGATGATGCTCTGCATCACTGCACGCTCCACCCTTGTCACCTCCCCGGGGGACAGCTTGCCGCCGGCCTCCAGGAAGCCCAGGAACAGCGGATTCTTGGCGGCGGTGAGCACGCCCTCCTGAGTCCGCGTCAGGAAGCCGTCCGTGTCGGCAGCCACCCGCTGCACCATCATGCGCAGGCCTTCGTCTGCCTGGGTGTTCAGGAGCACGCTGTTTGAGCGGAATAGGAAAAGCCCTGCTCCCAACAGGGGGAAAATCACCAGAAGGAGAAGCCAGAGCAGGATCTGCGTGCGAATCCTCATTTCGTCATCTCCCTGTCCACGAGTTCCTCAGGGCGCACGCGGCGGATACTCATGCCCTTCCTCACAAAATAGTCCATGTGCTCCTCCACTGCCGACTTCATGCTGTCCACCCCCGTGCCCTGGAGCCGCCGGTTGTCCGCCCACCCCAGCAACCTAATGCCATGGCCCCGCACGGAATTCTCAGGAAGCTTCAGCTTTCGCTCCACGATGCTGTTGCCCTCCTCGCGATGCAGCTGCCACCACTCCACCGCACGGCACCATGCACGCAACAGGCCCTTCATATGCGAGCGACGGTTTTTCAGCAGCGCATCATCCACCACGAGACAATCCAGCACCAGGCCCGGAGTCTCCTTGCTCGTGAACCACACCTGCCCGCCCGTGGCCCGCACCTGCTCCGCATAGGGTTCCCACGTGTGTCCCACGTCAATGGCCCCCCTCTCCAACATCGCTGGCACCAGCGAGGCATCGGCATTCACCAACACCACGTCCTCCACCCCCAGGCCATGCGTCTCAAGGAACCGGCGTATGAACACTTCCCCAAAGCCGTCCAAGTTCGTTCCGAGCCGCATTCCCTTGAGGCTCCCCGGCCCCACCTTTTCCTTGAAGGAGAGCAACTGGTCCCCGCCCGCCGACTCGTCCGTGAAGATGAGCACACGGGTTCCCGGCCTCGAGTGGGTCAGCAGCAGCACATCCCCAAGGCTCAGGCACACCGCCTCATAACGACCCGCTGCGTAATCCGCGATCATGCTCCGGGTGTCGCTGGAGGCGGTCAGCTTCAACTCCAACCCTTCCTCCGCCGTGAACCCGCATTCCTCGGCGATGATCAGCGGATAGTAGCCAGGCCACAAATCCATGCCCACTCGCAGGCAGAGACGCTTGCCCGGTGCCTCATCCCCACAACCAGCCAGCAGCAGCAGCAGGAGCAGCGGCAGCAACCATTTTCCACCCGTGAAAGCATTCCATGGCTTATGCATTCTTCACCACGGAAAACCTGACAGCTCAGCCCCCTGAATCAAGCAGCCGTAGCCGCTGCCCCACTGCGGAAACTACCACCGACAACAAGCTTGGAAAGTCCAGGTCCGCCCTCCCTGCGCCCCTGCGCCACGGCCTTCAGCCTCTCCCGTCGAACCCCATAAAAACTGAGCCGCCGATGGGATCGTCGTCCATCGGCGGCCTTAGCTTCAGTTATCGTGCTGGCTGCTGACTGTAAGTTAACCAGAGCACGAGGACACTCTAACAGCTCTCGCGCATCTCCGCTTTAGGGAAAAACCCCCACCATGCAGGAAAATTTCCCGGCCACCTCGACTTCCGTAATTTGCCAATCAAAAGCAGTCAGCCTAATACACTACACGCTAGGAGGCTACACCGGCGCATGCACTCAGTCCTCGAGTTCAACATTCCAGTAGGCGAGATCCAAAAAATCTTTCCAACGCTCGCGATCATGCGTGCGCAGCAACATCGAAATCACAGGCCTCCACTTCGGTCGCACCGGCCTTCGGATCAGTCGTAATCCGGCCTCGTGAGGCAGTCGGTTGGCCTTGTGCGAATTGCACGCAATACACGAACAGACAATGTTTTCCCAAGTCGTCCGTCCGCCCCGGTCACGCGGGATCACATGGTCGAGATTGAGCTCCTCATCCCGGAAAAGTTTCCCGCAATACTGGCAGGTGCAACGATCCCGCTCGAAGACATTGTTGCGCGTTAGCTTCAGTTCCTTGCAAGGCAGCCGGTCGAAATAGGTGAGCAGGATCACCTTGGGCAGGCGTATCACACAGTTGGGCGTGTGCACCGCCTCCACCGCCTCAAGTGGCGGGTTGTGATGAGAGAAATCCAGCCAGTCCATCAGGGAAAACATCCGGTAATCGGAGGATTCACCATGCACCACCTGTGCGTGCCCACGGGCAAGGATCGCAAAGGCCCGTTTGGCGCCGATGATGTTCACCGCCTGCCAAAGGCGGTTCAGGACAAGC
This sequence comes from Opitutaceae bacterium, assembly GCA_023265535.1. Lineage (GTDB taxonomy): Bacteria > Verrucomicrobiota > Verrucomicrobiia > Opitutales > Opitutaceae > MWDT01. Next base: position 1,546 of record JAHFTI010000268.1, on the reverse strand, counting down.
ACCGGCTGATCAAGCACGTCTTGCATACGGGCCTCCGGCTTTAGGGACAGGCCCGCGGCCTGTCAAGTCGCCGCCAGCGACTCACTCCGCAAAATGGTCTGATGGACAGCCAATTGGCTGCGACTCAGGAGCCATTGAAATTGCCATCCCTCGAGACCGGCTCGCTCGCCTCCACAAACCGCAGGCCGTAGCTGAAGCGCCACAGCCAGCACGCGCCATCCAGCGAGTCATGCACCAGGATAAAGTCCGGCACCGACTCCAGGCTCTCACTCGTGATGGTGTAAAGGCCGTGAGTCAGGCGTTCGACAATCGAAGGCAGTGCATTGAGCTGCGGAGAGGGATCAAGGGTGACCACCCAGTTGCCCGCCACGCCCACCGGACGCCGCCCCTGGAAAAAGTAGCCGAAGAAACGCGGTGGCTGGAAATGCCCCGACGAGCGCAGGCGCCTCAGCTGCTCATCCACATTCGCCACAAAACGCACCTGCCAGGCGAACTCCTTCGGAAGAGTGAGATCGGGCAGCGGAATCAGGACATTGTCGGTGACGGTAGCCATGGTCTTCTACACTTCTTAACGGATCTCTTTGGATTGATTTTTAGCCCACTTGCCTACGGCTTATTACCCATGACATTGACCGAAAAGCTCGAGTTTCTGCTGGCTGACTACGAACCCATCTCGGATCCCCAGGAACGTATGGCCCTCGTCGTCGAATCCATTCCCGCCGCCACACGTCTTCCCGAGACCCTGCGCACCGATGAACACCGCATAAAAGGCTGCATCTCAGCCGCCTCTGCCGCCGAGATCAGCAGCTGCGAACTCGACCCCCTGCTCTCCCTCGGACTCACCCGCAGCCTCAGCCCGACCCGCCTCAATGGCCTGACCCAGGCCCGCCGCCGTATCCGCGAGATCGCCGCCTCACTCGCCTGACACCCTGGCCCCTAAATCCGCATCGCCCCTGCCCCTCTCTCCCCACCCCGGCGGCCTCTGGCCCCGGGGTTTTTCTTGCACCCAGCCTTTCTATACTCCACACATCAACATACTTTATTTTGTTGCAATATAGCAACTTATTAATATCTTTACTTGTTCACTAAAAATATACTTCACATTCTCCCACGGCTTTTATGTAGTTTAGACCTCTCTCATATAACTTCCGCACTTCGCGCCCTGTGCTCCAGCGCAGCCGCCCCGCACCATGCCTCGCCAGTCCAGATCCATCCTTCCCGGCTTCAACCTGACCATGGGCTTCACCGTGGCCTACCTGAGCCTGATTGTGCTGCTGCCCCTGGCTGCCACCTTCCTGAAGACCGCAGGAATGAGCTGGCATGACTTCTGGGCCACCATCACCCACCCGCGCGTCCTTGCCTCCTATCAACTGAGCTTCGGCGCCTCCCTGCTCGCGGGCACCCTGAACGCCTTCTTCGGCCTCATCGTCGCCTGGGTCCTAGTCCGCTACGATTTCCCCGGGAAATCGATCGTGGATGCCTTTGTCGACCTGCCCTTCGCCCTCCCCACCGCCGTCGCCGGCATCGCACTCACTGCCCTCTACGC
>JAHFTI010000267.1:1901-6250 GCA_023265535.1 Opitutaceae bacterium | reverse complement strand
GCCCAGCTCGCCGCCCTGCCCGCCCTTGGCAGCACCGCCCTGCTGCTCGGCCTGGCCCCCACCCTCACGCCCGCGTCCCTCGCCGCCGCCCTCCCGCAAGTTCCCGCAAAAACGGTGCTTGTGCGCCGCTTCGACGGACGGGAAAGCTCGCTGCTCGCCGACTGGGTCCTGCTCACCCGCCGCCACGGCCTCACCCTCGCCCTCGACCTCGACGCCGCCGCCTGCCGCGTGCTGGGCGACACGCTCCTCGCGCTCGGCACCGAGGGCCTGCTCTTCACCCTCTCGGCGCGCGCCGCCAGCGAGCCCGGCCACGCCCTCGGCGCCTACCGCGCCCTGGCCGCCGAACTCGCCCGCCTGAAACTGCCCGCCCCCCTCTGGATCCGCGCCACCGCCCCACTCGCCGTGCTCCCCGGCGAAAACGACGGACTGTCCCGCCTGCTCGAGGCCTCCATGCTCGCCGGCCCGCTCCTCTGCGACGGCCTCGGCGACCTGCTCAGCGTCGAGCTGGAAAGCGACCCCGCCCGCTCCCTCTCCCTCGCCTACAACGTGTTGCAGGGCGCCGGGGCGCGCATCACCAAGACCGAATACGTCGCCTGCCCCAGCTGCGGCCGCACCCTCTTCGACCTGCAGACCACCACCCAGCGCATCCGCTCGATGACCGGCCACCTCAAGGGCGTGAAGATCGCCATCATGGGCTGCATCGTGAACGGCCCCGGCGAGATGGCCGACGCCGACTTCGGCTACGTCGGCGGCGCCCCCGGCAAGATCAACCTCTACGTGGGCAAGGACTGCGTCCAGTACAACATCCCTCAGGAGGAGGCGGATGCGCGCCTCATCGGGCTCATCCGCAGCCACGGGAAATGGACCGAGCCGCGCCCCGTCGCGCAGGAGCCCTGAGCGCTGTATCCAAAAAAACCGATACAGCACCCCGGGCCCTACGTGGGAACACGCAGCGGAGCCTGCACACAGTACCACCGCTGCATCGTTTTTCCGGACACCGTGGCAAGCGTAAAAATGGACGATTTTCGATGTGAATAACTTGTCGAAAAGTTCGCCTTGAAAGTCCCCACCGCTTGTTCGTTACTCGCCCCCCTCCAACACCAGTCCCGCCAGCCAGCCGTTCTTTCCCACGCCACCCTCGGAGCCCCGGTCGACCCGCTCTCAGACCAGATGATTAGTCTTTGCAATACAAGCGATTGCAAAAACAGTTGCATGGCCTACCCCCTATGACTGTTTTCCACCACTTTCCTGCGAGTCCGACCCATTTCGTTCTTCTGTCCGGTGACGTGAGAGATCACGCTGCAAAGCGTTTTGTGAATATCTCCTGATTCTCTCCTCATGCCCGCGCTCTCCCAGTCTCCCAATCTATGGGAAACCGTGAAATGCGACTTCAAGGGTCTTTTCCCTGAAGACGTGTATCAGATGTGGTTCGACCCCATCACCTGCCTCTCCTTTGACGAGGATGCGATGACGCTGGGCGTGCCCAATGACTTTGCGGCCATCTGGATTCACGACAACTACCTGGACCTAATCACCCAGCGCCTGCGCCTGAACGCCGGCCGCATGATCACCGTCAGCCTCAAGAAGGTGGAGCTGAGCGCCCCCGCCGCCGCACGCCACGCCGCCCACTCCGCGCGCCACGGCGTCGCCGCCCAGCAGATCGAGCTCCCCGTCGAGCTCCCCCCCTCCGCCGAGCCCGCCGCCCCCCGCTCCCGCAGCACCGGCAAGGCCCGCAACAGCCGCATCGAGGAACGCGCCATCACGGCCGGCACCCTCAACCCGCGCAATACCTTCGCCACCTTCGTGGTGGGCAGCAACAACCAGATGGCCCACGCCGCCTCCCTCGCGGTTGCCCAATCCCCCGGCGAGGCCTACAATCCCCTCTTCATCTACGGCGACACCGGCCTGGGCAAGACCCACCTGATGCACGCCATCGGCCACGCGATCCTCGCCAGCAAGCCCGACGCCAAGATCGCCTACCTCTCCACCGAGAAGTTCACCAACGAGTTCATCCAGGCCCTCCAGGAGAACGGCCTCACCAAGTTCCGCCAGCGCTACCGCAACGTCGACGTGCTGCTCATCGACGACGTCCAGTTCCTCGCCGGCAAGGAGCGCATCCAGGAAGAGTTCTTCCACACTTTCAACGACTTGCACGAGCAGGGCAAGCAGGTGGTCCTCACGAGCGACCGCCGCGCCAGCGAGATCCAAAAGCTCGAGGCCCGCCTCGTCTCCCGCTTCGAATGGGGACTCCCGGCCGACATCCAGCCGCCCGACTACGAGACGCGCGTCGCCATCCTGCGCACCAAGGCCACCAGCCTGCGCTTCGAGATCCCGGCCGCCGTCCTCCAGTTCATCGCCCAGAACATCTCCAAGAATGTGCGTCGCCTCGAGGGCGCGCTCATCAAGATCGCCAGCTACGCGAACCTCACGCACAAGCCCATCGATCTGCCCACCACCGAGATGCTCCTCCAGGACGTCCTCATGGAACAGGCCCAGAACCTGCTCACCATCGAGACGATCCAGAAGAAGGTGGCAGACCATTACCAGATCCGCCACAGCGACATGACCTCCAAGCGCCGGCCGGCCAACATCGCCATCCCGCGCCAGATCGCCATGTACCTCACCCGCCAGCTCACCAAGCACTCCCTCCAGGAGATCGGTGACGCCTTCGGCGGCCGCGACCACGGCACCGTCATCCACGCCTGCAAGGCCGTCGAGAACATGGTCGAGCAGGACAGCAGCATGAAGGGCACCCTGGACTACCTGAAAACCCAGCTTTCCCGCTGACGCTTTCCCGCCAGGCAGCCTACCCCTGCTCCCCTGGCCCCCCTGAAACTGCAAGGCCCCCGTGCGCTTAACCCCCGCACGGGGGCCTTGTCGTTTCCTGCGCAGGCTTGCCCTTGCGTTCGCAAGCCACAATTCTCCCCCTCTCAACCACTTTCCCCCCACTTCCATGGCACTCACACCCGAGCAGAAACAGAAGGTCTCCCAATGGGTCGCGGCAGGCGACAACCTCTCCGCCATCCAAAGCAAGCTCTCCACCGAGTTTCAGGTCTCCATGACCTACATGGACGTGCGCTTCCTGGTCGATGACCTCAACCTCGAGCTCAAGGACCCGAAGCCCGCGGTCAACCCGAACGACGTCTCCAAGGCCCAGCCCGCCCCGGACAAGAAGGCGGCCGCCCCCGCCCCAGCCGCCGCAGGCGAGCTCCCCGAGGGCGAGGAAGCGCTGGACGAGGCCCCCCTCGACGACGAGGCCGCCCTCGCCGAGGAGGGTCTGCCTCCCGCTGGCGCCTCCAAGGTCACCGTCACCCTCGACCGCGTCGTGCTCATCCCCGGCGCCATGGCCAGCGGCACAGCCACCTTCAGCGACGGCGTGACCGCCAAGTGGATCGTCGACCAATACGGCCGCCCCGGCTTCACCGAGGTCAGCCAGCCCGGCTACCGCCCCACCCCCGAGGACGCGCAGGCCTTCATGCGCGAGCTCACCCTCGCCATCCAGGGCCAGGGCTACTGAGACCATGCCCGCGCCGCGCAAGATCCTGCTCATCGACGACGAGCCGATGCAGTATGCCTGCGTGCGCGAGATGGTGGCCCACTTCAGGACCGAGGCCTTCGAGGTCGACTGGACGCCCACCTTCAACGCCGGCCTGCGCGCCCTGCTCTCGGGCCGCTACTGCGCCTGCCTGCTGGACTACAACCTGGGGCCGCACAACGGCCTCGAGCTGCTCAGCGAAAGCACACGCCGCCACTGCATCACGCCGGTCATCATGCTCACGGGGGTGGCCCACGGTGACATCGACATGAAGGCGCTCCAGGCGGGCGCCGTCGACTACCTCGACAAGACCGAGATCTCCGTGCGCAACCTCGAGCGCTGCATCCGCTACGCGCTCAAGCTGAGCGAGTCCATGGAGGCGCTGCGCAGCCTCGCCACGCAGGATCCGCTCACCGGCCTGCTCAACCGCCGCGAGCTCGACCGCCTGCTCGAGGAGGAGCTCGCCCGCGCCGCCCGCTTCCGCCGCGGCTTCGCCGTCGTTCTCCTCGACATCGACCACTTCAAGCGCGTCAACGACACCCACGGCCACCAGGCCGGCGACCTCGTGCTCACGCACCTGGCCCGCATCCTCGGCACCCTCGCCCGCAGCACCGACCGCGTGGCCCGCTTCGGCGGCGAGGAGTTCGCGATCGTGGAGCTCGAGAACGACGAGGAGGGCGCCTGCCGCTCCGCGGAGCGCATCCGCCAGACCCTCGCCGAACAGCCCTGCCCGGTGCCGGGCATCGAGGGCGGCCTGCGCATCACCGTGAGCGCGGGCGTGGCCGTGTATCCAAATCATGGAGACGGCGTCGAC
>JAHFTI010000267.1:0-1891 GCA_023265535.1 Opitutaceae bacterium | reverse complement strand
CCGACCGCGCGCTCTACGCCGCGAAGGCCGCGGGGCGCGACCGCGTGGTGCGCGCCTCCGAGGTCGCGGACTGAACTCTCGCGCGGGCTGCTCAGGACGGCCCGATGACCAGCCGCAGCCTGTCCTCGCGCCGCAGCCAGCGTTTCGCGAAGCGCGCGAGCGCCGCCGCGTCCACCGCGGAGATGCGCGCGTCGTAGTTGCGCCAGTCGTTGAGCGGAAGTCCGAAGAGCTCGTTGAGGCCCGCGTTGAAGCAGCGCGCCGAGGCGGTCTGCATGCTCTGGCGGCGGCCGGCGCGCAGGCGTGCCTGGCAGCGCGCCACCTCCTCCGGGCCGACCTTGCCCGCGGCCACCCGAGCGACCTCGTCCTCGATCTCCGCCAGCACCTCGGCCGCCTTGGCGGGCGCCGTGCCCGCATAGAAATAGAACATGCCCGCCGCCAGGCCCGTCACACGCGCCGAGCGCACAAAGTACGCCAGCCCCTTCTCCTCGCGCACGCGCTCGAAGAGACGCGACGCCATGCCGCTGAAGAGCTCGTCCGCCACCTCGGCCACGTAGTGGTCGTCATCGCGCAGCGGCGGCCCGCCGTAGGCCTGGAAGACCACCGCCTGCTCGCGCTGCATCGTCTCGGTGAACTCCGCACCCGCGGCCGGCTTGAAGGATGGCTGCATGGTGAGCGGCGCCCCCTTGCCGAACCTGCCCATCCAGCGCCCGAGGCGCGGCAGCAGCCTGTCCGGCTTGAAGTCGCCCGACACCGCCAGCACGAGGTTCTGCGCCGTGAAGAGGCGCTTGTGCAGCGCCAGCAAATCGGCGCGCGTGACCGCAGTCACACCCGCCTCGTCACCCTGCGCGCCCACGGCGAGCGGATGCCCGCCGAGGAAACGCGCGCGCAGCAGCTTGCGGCCGCGCGTGACGATGTCGTCCGCCTCCTGGCTGAGCTCGGCGAGCTGCGACTCGCGCTCGATCTCGAGCGTCTCGCCGAGGAAGGCGGGCAGCAGGCTCGCCTCCTCCAGCGAGGAGACCAGGCGCTCCACGTCGGTGCTCAGCGCCTCGCCGCCGAGGCCCAGGCTGTTGTTACCAGAAAATGGATACAGGCTGCCGCCCACCTCCTCGATCTCGCGCGCCACGCGGGCCGCGCTGCGCTTAGTCGTGTCCTTCGTGAGCAGCGTGGCCAGCAGCGCGCTGATGCCGCGCCGCCCCTCCGGTTCGTGCACGGGACCGCCCGGCGAGACCAGGCGCAGGTGCAGGTTCGGGAGCTTGCGGTCCACCTGCCACACGATGCGCGCGCCGTTGGGCAGCGTGATGCGCTCGAAGTCCGCCGCCACGCCGGGCTTCGCCGCCGCACCCACGATCGCGGGGGCCGCCACCACGGGATTGGAGGAGACCAGCGTGAGCCGCGCGGGCACGAGGTACTGCGTCACCACGCGCTTGAGGTCGGCCGGCTTCACGCGGCGCAGGCGCTCGAAGTAGGCGCGGCTGAAATTGAGGTCGCCCGCCACCACCTCGCTCGCGGCGATGCGCGAGGCCTGGCCGGACATGGTCTTGCGGGTGTTGATCTCGCCCACGACGAGCTGGCGGATCGCCTTGCGCATGTCGCCGGCGGCCGGCCCCGTCTTCGCGAAGCGCGCGAGCGCCGCCTCGACGGCCTTGACCGCCTTGTCGCGCTTGCCCGGGTCGCAGGTGAGGTTGACGCAGAAGAGGCCGCCCGTGCCCGGGCACCAGTTCTGGGCGTCGATCATGTGCACGAGCCGCGCCTTTTCGCGCAGGCCCTGCCAGAGCACGCTGCTGTCGCCCGCCCCCAGGATCACCGCGAGCAGGTCCAGCGCCGGCGCATCCGGATGCGTGAGGCCGGGCACCTGCCAGGCCATGCCCGCACGCGTGAGCTCCACGTCCTC
>JAHFTI010000266.1 GCA_023265535.1 Opitutaceae bacterium | reverse complement strand
CGAGCGGGGCCTGCAGGAGAAGCGCTACGAGTACGAGTCCACCTCGGGCACGACCTCGGTCCCCATGACGGTGATCATGGAGGATGGCTGGTGGAACGCCCAGACCCTGCGCGCCTATGAGGCCTCGGCCATCCTGGCGCGCTACGCAGGCAAGCCCGTGCGCAAGTGTGTCCTGGCGCCGGTGGGCTGCTCGAGCAACCTCTGCCCCTATGAGGACCATCCCTTTCCGCACCGTTACTTCGAGGGCACCGTTTACCTGAACCTTTCGAGCGACCCCTTCATGTTCCCGGAGAGCGAGTGGGATCGCATCGTGCTCGAGCTCCAGGCGGTGAAGCCGGAGATCATCGAGGGCGAACCCGTCTACCTTTCCCTTCTGGCGCGGGCCGCCCAACGACGCGGCGTGCGTGTGCCGAGCGTGCGCGCCGTCATCCTGACCTATGGCAAGGCCAGCCTGCAGCATTCCAAGCGCATCGCCGAGGTCTTCCCGGCTGCCCAGGTGGATCTCTATGGATCGACCGAGGCGGGCTATCTGTTTGTGGGCGAGGCCTTCAAGGACGATCTCCGCGTCATCGACGCCAATGCCTTCATCGAGCTCGTTCCCTGGCGTGCCGAGACCTCCGACGTTTTCCAGATCCACGTGACCACGCGCGGCCGCCAGGCCATGCCCCTGCTCCGTTACCATACGGGTGACATCGTGCGCAGCATGCCGACCGGCTTCAGGATCCTGGGCCGCGAAAAGGATTTGCATTTCAGGGCTGATGGCTCGGTCGTTTCGCCGACCGAGGTGGATCAGGCCCTGCCGGCGGATTTTGCGTGCTGGCACTATTCCCTGGTCCAGAGCGGAGAACGCCGCTGGGACTTTCATTATGTGGCCGACGCCTCGGCCGATCACAAGCCCCTGGAGGCCTCCCTGGCGGCAATGCTGGGTGATGGAGCGCGAGTCAATGCCTTCAAGCGCAGGGTGATAGCACCAGCGGCGAGCGGCAAATTCGCCCTGCTCAAGCCGATGTCTGCTGGGCGCTAGCCTCATGGCACGATCGGGGAATGCCCGATAGGTGGGGTCTTGCAATGGACGGCTGGGGGAGTTTCCCTATTAGCGGATACTCGTGCTCCGTACCTTTACGGATTCGCGCATTATCTCCATCTATTTTCAACAAGGGTTCCCCGCCATGTCCAAGCACTCCATCCTCTCCCGCCGTCTTGCCAATGTCCTTGGTCTTGGTGCCCTGTTTGCCGCCCTGGCGACCGTCGCCACCGCCCAGGTAGCCGTGACCGGCATCACCTACAAGCCTGTGGTGGACAGCCCAGATACGACGATCACCAACTTTACCCCTGGCACGGATTTCACCTTCTCCAACTCGGTTTCGATGATCGACACGGTGAGCACCTCTGCCGGCGACTACAGCTTTGGCCCCGCCAAGGCAGCCACCAAGGTGTACCTGCGTCGTCCGGATAGCCTTGCGAACTACGCCACGACCGTGGCCCTGCAGGCCAACGGCGCTAACTCGACCTTCTCGTCCACGCTGACCAGCGTGAACACCCTGCTCCAGTCCAACAACGCTTACGCGGGCCTGATCAATCCCTTCTACAATGGCACGGGTTCGAATGTGGAGCGTATCGATGTCTATTTCGGCGGCTCCTACGTCGTCCAGGCCGGTGATGCCATGGTATTCTTCGACTTGAATCTCCAGGCTGGTGACACCTTCCGCATCGCCGCCTTCACCGGCTGGGCCGACAGTGCACCGACTGCCTACGCCAACACGGGCCTCCTGGTTCAGTCCACCAATTTCGGGCCCACGCTGCAGACCCCGGACGGCCTGACGAACCAGGCCTATTACGGCGCCACCTACAACACCTCGGACGCCCTCACGACCGCCTACAGCGTGGGCAGCATCGGAAACCGCAGCCTCACGTGTGTCCTGGTCCGTTTCTCCGACCTCGGCCTGAATCCTGGCGACATCATCAAGGGCATTTCGCTGATGGCTGGTGACGTGAATCCCGCCACGGCGGGCGACTTGGTGAACTACACCAACACGAGCGTCTATTCCTCCTCCACCAGTTCCGCCTGGGGCAGCGTGGATTTCGCCAATTTCAACACGGTCATCGCCAGCCCGGTGCCGGAGCCCAGCACCTATGGCATGCTCCTCACGGCTGGCAGCCTTGGTTTCTTCGCCTGGCGCCGTCGTCGTTCCGCCCGCGTCGCCGCCAAGGCCTGAACCGCCGGGCTACCGGATGGGGTGAGGCGTGAGATCTGAGCGGGGCTTGCCGATTGGCATGGCTACCAAGCTGAAAGACTGTTCAGCTGCCGCGCATGGAGGATAACGAAAGCCAAGGCATTCCCCTGCGCCGCATTCTGCTCTGGGGTGGCGCCGCGTGTGTCGCGCTGGGCCTTCTCACGGGCGGAGTGATTTACTTTTGGCCGAAATACAAGGCCTGGACCTCGGTGCGCGCCCTTCAGGAGGCGCAGGAGGCGCAGCTGGCCGGGGAGTACCGCCGGCAGCAACTCTTCCTCGAGCAGGCAGTGCAGATGGACTCCTCCAACCTGGAGGCGCGCCGTCAGCTGGCCCTCTTCTGCTACCAGGGCGGCCTGCCCCAGGCGGTTCCCCTGTGGGTGGCGCTGACGGAGGTGGAGCCCGGCTCGATCGAGAACCATCGCGGCCTGGTCCTGGCCCTGCTGCGTCGCGGTGATGTGCAGGAGGCGGCCGCGGCCCTGGGGCGGGTGCCGGCCTCGTTGCGTGAGACCGCCGAGTATCGCCGCCTGGCGGCGGGCGTGGCGATGAGCACCGGCGACGTGAAGGAGCTTGAGACGCAGCTGGAGGCGCTGGCTCGGCTGGAGACGGCGCCCGAGGGCCTGCGGCTTTCCCGTGCGGCCCTGGCCCTGGGTTCCGCGGATCCGGTGCAGCGCCAGGCTGCCTGGAGTGAGCTCGAGTCGCTGGCCCGCCGCGACGAATTCCGCATACGCGCCTGCCTGGTCCTGCTGAAGGCGCTGCCGCCGGTGCAGCCGGGAGTGCCGCCTCCGGCGGGTGACCTGGCCGAGAGGATACTCGGGCCGCGGCGGGCGGGTTCCTCCCTTCTTCCGGGCGTGCGCCGGGGGCTTTCGGACCTTGTGCAGCACATGATGACGCAGCCCTCGCCGAGCCCCGAGGATGCGGCGGAGCTCATGCAATGGATGCGCCTGCAGGGCCTGGCGCGCGAGGCGCTGGTGTGGGCGGCCGGGCAGCCCGCCGCGCTGCGCGGATCCGCGCGCGTGCTCGGCCAGCGCGCCGAGTGCGCGCTCCAGCTCGGCCAGTGGCGCGAGCTGCGCGAGACGGTGGCGGCGGGCGTGTGGGGTGCGATTCCCGAGGAGGCCATCACCCTTGTATTCGCTGCGCGGATACAGCGTGACGCGGGCAGCGTGGCGAACTCGCGCGCGACCTGGGCCGACGCCGCGGCCCTCGCGGAGCGCAATCCCGCGGCCCTGCGCGTGCTGCACCGGCTCGCCGAGGGCTGGGGCTGGCGTGCGGAGGCGGAGCGTTGCCTGCAGCAGCTGGTGAGGATCTTCCCGAGGGAGGACAGGCTGTGGGTCTCGCTGCTGCACCTGGCGCAGGCCGAGGGCTCGGCCGACAAGACGCTGCAGGTGCTCGAGGCCTGGTCCAAGGCCCAGGGGGAGCCGGCGCGCGTGTACTCCGAGTGGATGCTGCTGGCGGCGCTGCTCGACCACGTCGAGGTGGAGCAGCAGGCGCGACTGGCGGAGTCGGCGGCCCTGCCGGGAGCCTCGCCCATGCTGAGGCTGGCGGCGGCGCTCCACGCCTGCAGGAAGGCGGGCAAGGGGCAGGTGCCGGCGGTGCCGGAGGGCCTGGAGGCGGGGAGCCTGACTCCCAGGGCCCGGCTGGCCTGGGGCATCCTGCTGTTGCAGGCGGGCAGGGGCGAGGAGGCTCGCAAGGCGGTGGCCGGCCTGGGGCAGGTGGCTTTCCTGCCTGAGGAGAAGGCATTGCTCTCTCGCGTGCAGGAACTTAGGCCTGTCTTTTGAGAAATGTTGATTTTGGGGCTGGACAGCGGCTGAGGGATTTATCTTAGTCGCCCTCCTCCCAAACAAATGCTCAGGTGGTGGAATTGGTAGACACACACGTTTGAGGGGCGTGTGCCGTAAGGCGTAAGGGTTCGAGTCCCTTCCTGAGCACCATTGGAAAAGAAAAGCCCTTCTTGATTCAACAAGACGGGCTCTTTTTGTTTTTGGGCCCAAGACAAGGATTGGGGGCGGCCTTTGTTCCTGGCTTGACCGGGTCTACACCAAAGATTGGGGACTGCCTTTGTTTTGGGTTTGGCTGCACCGCGCGATGGCGCGAGGCTCACCGAGAGTTTGCTTTTGCAGGACACGCGGAAGACACCGTCGTGCAGCACACATGGGGTCGGGAGCTCGGTGCTTCCCGTCCAAGAGTGCGCCACACGGGGCCGTCACAAATTCCCCTTGGCGCCCAATTTCGCTGAACCCAATCGGACCTGCCCACGTCGAGCAGTCTGCACTCCCTCCCATGGCCCATCTGCGTTTTTTCCCCACCCCGTTGCTTGTACTGTTCCTGTCCTTGTTCGGCGCCGCCCAGTGCTGCCTTGCAGCGGCCGAGCCCCCGGCGGCCGCGACGGATCGCCCGGTCACCTACGAGGCCTTTGGAGCCAAGGGCGATGGTGTGGCTGACGATCTGCCCGCCATCGTCCAGGCGCACGCCTTCGCCAACACCCACGGACTTCCTGTGGTCTCCAAGCCCGGCGCCTGCTACCATCTGGGACGCCGGGCCCTGACGGCGGTCATCTCAACCGACACGGACTGGGGCAGTTCGCGTTTCATCATCGATGACAGGGATGTCGAGGACCACCGTCGTTCGCTGTTCACGGTGCTTTCCCAGCTCCCGCCCGTGAAGCTTTCGATTCAGCGGCTCGTCCGCGACCAAAGGAAGCTCGAGGTCCGGCCGCCGCTCGACTGCTGGGTGCTGGTGGAAAGCGACAAGCGCCGCCGCTACATCCGGCGCGGCCTCAACCAGAACAATGGCACGCCGCAGCACGACTGTTTCATCCTGCGCCGCGATGGTTCGATCGAGGGGGACATCGATTGGGACTATGAGACCATCACCCGGATCGAAGCCTTCCCGCTGGACGAGAAGCCTCTCCTGATCAAGGGGGGCGTGTTCACCACAACGGCCAACTGCTTGAAGCAGGAAGTGGGGTACAATTACTGGGCCCGCAACCTCTCCATCCAGCGCTCCAACACGACGGTCGAGGGGCTGACCCACCACGTCACGGGAGAAGGCGACGTGGGGCATCCCTATCGTGGCTTTCTCGTGGCGAACCGTTGCGCGAATATCACCCTGCGCGACTGTTTCGTGACGGGCCACAAGACCTACCAGACGATTGGTGCGGCGAAGAAGCCGGTGAGCATGGGGACCTATGACGTGAGCGCCGACAATGTCGTGAATTTCAGGATGCAGGGCTGTCGCATGGACAATATCTGCGACACGACACGCTGGGGCGTGCTGGCGACCAATTTCTGCAAGAACATCCTGCTTGAGAACTGCACCCTGTCACGGATGGACACCCACCAGGGCGTCTCGGGATCCTACACCCTGCGCGGCTGCACGCTCGGACATGCCGGCCTGAATGCCGTGGGTCGCGGCACGCTGACGGTTGAAAATTGCACGCTCAACGGTTCCTCGCTCGTGGCGTTCCGCGGCGATTATGGGAGCACCTGGGAGGGCACGCTGGTGATTCGCAACTGTCGCTGGCTTCCGGGCTGCGGCAAGCCGATGCAGCCCTACCTGATCCATGCGGCCAACGATGGCATGCACGACTACGGCTATCCCTGTTCCATGCCCCGGCAGGTCTTCATCGACGGACTCGTGATCGATGATCGCAACCACCCCAAGGAGTATCAGGGTCCCTACCTCTTTGCCGACCCGGATGACAGGTCGAAGGCGGTGGCGGCACGGCCCTTTCCCTATGCGAAGACGGAGCAGGTGGAGCTTCGCAACCTGACCACGACCAGCGGGATCAAGCCCCGGATTTCCCCGAACGCCGCCTTCAACGCGAGTGTGCGCTTGGTGGAGCTTCCCGCGTCCCGGTGACCTGTCCTTGAAGCATTCCCTGGGCGTGCCGTCAGCAGGCGGCAGGTCCCATGGGATACGATTGGGGCGGGGCAGGGCGCCCGGCACCGCAAATCCATCCGGGCTGTGCTGTTCACTCGCCTGATCATGGCCGCCTGAGGCAGGGTGGTTGCCCAAATTCTGCTGCATAAGCGCCAAGGC
>JAHFTI010000265.1 GCA_023265535.1 Opitutaceae bacterium | reverse complement strand
CGAAGAGATCCGGCGGGATCGGCTGGCCCTTCTCCAGGGCAAGGCGGATGGTTTCATGCTGGAGCTCCTGGGTCCTGCGGTCGTGGAAGAATTTCACGCAGGCCACCACGATCACGAAGAGGAAGGGCATGATGATGGCGGTGAGCGGAATGAGCACGCCGGCCGAGAGTTCCAGGCTGCCGAGGTTGAAGACCGCGGCGAGGGGGGCAGACAGGAGGGAGGACAAGGTTGTCATAATGTGGAAGTGATACCTGTGAGTGGCACCCAGCCCTCCCTTTGGATTCAAAAAAGTGGGCGAAATTCAGGTATTGTGATAAAAATGTCGGGCGGATCGGTTTGAGAAACCAGGGAAATGCGCCATTCCTTTGCGTGGCACGCTTCGCTTCCCATGACCGGTGGCGGAGGACCTGTGCCTCACAAGCATCCCTCCCCGCCACCCGGGTATTCCGACCTCGTCGCCTGAGCCATGCGCCACGTCTACCGTTTCCTGTTGTGCCTGCTGGGCACCTTTGCGACCGCCGCCGTGGGTGGGTACGGCTCCGCGATGGCCAAGGGTTTCTATGCCTCGCTGCAGCGTCCCGCTTGGGCGCCGCCTGCCTGGCTCTTCGGACCGGTGTGGACCTGCCTTTACCTGATGATCGCAGTGGCCGCCTTCCTGGCGTGGAGTAGCGGGCGCGCAGGCAGGCGCGAGCTGGGTGTGTTCGTGGCGCAACTGGCCCTCAACGCGCTCTGGCCCTGGATCTATTTTGTGTGGGGCAGCGGCCTGTGGTCGTTTATCGAGATAGTCGCTCTCTGGGCGCTCATCGCGACCAACGTGGCGCTGTTCTGGCGCTGCTCGCGCGCGGCCGGCATGCTCCTCCTGCCTTACCTGCTCTGGGTCAGCTTTGCGACGGCGCTGACCTGGGCCACGTGGAGGCTCAACCCGGGCGTGCTTTAGCGGGGCGGGAGGGCGCTGCTCAGAAGCGGCCCAGGACCGAGAGCGTGAGGTAGGCCGGGTGTCCGCCTTTCACCGTGAGTGCGCGCTGGGTATAATCGAAGCGTTGGTCGAGGACCCTGCCCAGGTCGACGCGCAGGGAGAAGGCCGGGGTCAGGGCGTAGGAGGCCGCCACGCCGGCACGCAGCTCGCGATAGTCCAGCCAGGTCCGGGCGAGCGCCCCGGTGCGGGCATTGTCGAGACGGGGATCGCCGTCGAGCAGGTAGGCGCCGCCCTGGACCGTGGCGTTGGCGCGAAGCGTGAGCCTGGGGGTGACCTTGTAGCTCAGGCCGGATTCGGGCCAGCCGAGCTCAAAGTTCCAGTCGGGTGCGAAAGTCCAGGAGACCCCGACGAGGGGCAGCAGGGAAATGTCGGCGCGTGAGTTGTGGCGGAGGCCGAAGCTCCAGGTGAGGGTCGGGCTGGCGGTGTAGTGGGCCAGGGCCGTCAGGGGGAGGGCAAAGCCGGCGGTGGAGAGGGAACCGTCGGCCCCCGCGAGCTGGGGGGAGGCCATTGCGAGCAGGCGCCAACGTTCGTCGAGGCGCTGGGAGACCCCAAGGGGAAGCGTGAGGGTCTTGAGTGTGGCCGGGAGCGAGTTTGCGTCGGCAAACGCGAGTTCGTGGCGCGTCCAATCGAGGCCGTAGAGGAGCCGGGTGCCCGCCGAGAGGGGCGTGCCTGTCCTGAGCGCCAGCTGGAAGCTGTCCATGCTGACCTTGCCTGCGGGGGCCGGACCGGAGAGCTCGGAGCTGCCGGAGTGGGAGTAGCGGGCGCTGAGTTCGAGGCCGCCTTCACGTGCCTTCTGCGGCTCGGCGAGGAGCGAGGCCGACAGCCCGAGGGCTAGGGCGGCGCAGAGGAGGAGGCGGTGGCGGGGGCGGTGGTGGGGGCAGTGAGGGATCATGGGGGAGGCGGTGGCGTGGCGGAGCCGGTGGCCGGGTGAGGCCTGGGGCGCGGGTAAGGCGGGGGCCTGCGGGCCGCCTGTGCCGGGGCTGCCGCGCCTGGTTTCACGAGGGTGTGTGGCCCTTGGCCTTCGGGGCCTTGGGCCAGCGGAGGGAGGCGAACATGGAGGTGGACAGGATGAGCACGATGACCGCGAGGGAAACAAGCGTGTCGATCTTGTAGGTGGTGTGGACGAGCAGCATCTTGATGCCGACGAAGGTCAGGACCACGCCGAGGCCGATCTTGAGGTAGTGAAACTTGTCCATCACCCCGGCGAGGGCGAAGTAGAGGGAGCGCAGACCCAGGATCGCGAACACGTTTGAAGTGTACACGATGAAGGGGTCCGTGGTGACGGCGAAGATGGCGGGAATGGAGTCGACGGCGAAGATGAGGTCGGTGAACTCCACCAGCAGGAGGACGACGAAGAGGGGCGTGGCGAAGAGGATGCCGTTTTCCCTGACGAAGAAGCGGTCGCCCCTGTAGTCGGAGGTGACGGGCATGAAGCGCTTGAACAGGCGCACGAGCGGGTTGCGCTCAGGGTGGATCTCCTCCTCGCGCTTGAAGACCATCTTGATGCCCGTGAGGATGAGGAAGGCCCCGAAGACGTAGATGATCCAGGAGAACTTTGTGATGAGGGCCGCACCGGTGACGATCATGATGGCGCGCATGAACAAGGCGCCGAGGATGCCCCAGAAGAGGACCTTGTGCTGGTAAAGGGGCGGGACGGCGAAATAGCCGAAGAGCAGCGCGAAGACGAAGACATTGTCGATGCTCAGGGATTTCTCGATCAGGTAACCGGTGAAGAACTCGAGGGCCTTGGTGCTGCCCGCAAAGTGCCACACCCCCAGGTTGAAGAGCAGGGCCAGGCCGACCCAGACGCCGCTCCAGGCGAAGGACTCCTTGAGGGAGACGACATGGGATTTCCTGTGGAAGACGCCGAGGTCGATGGCGAGCATCGCCAGGACAAAGAGATTGAAGCCTGTCCAAAGCCAGAACTGGGTACTCATGTGGAGGGTGTGGGTGTGGCACCCAGGTTTTCAGCCTGGGTGCGCCGGGGCAGCATCAAGTGGTATGATACAAAGGGCCCCGGGAAGGAAGCTTGGGTACCGGGATGAGTTTTGTCGATGTTGTGAAGGGTGGGGGGGGCGTGGAGTCAGGCTCGTGCGAGGCACCCGACGCTTCCGGAGGACCGGCGGCCGGGGCCCTGGTGATTCAGCCGGGCGCTGGCCCTGTGGCGCCTCATCCGGTGCGTGGCGCGCTCGACCATGCGGGCCCGGAGATGCGAGAACAGCTTGGCCAAGGTGGTGCGCACCGTGTGGTCCACGACATCGACCTTCAGGTCGGGGCCCGGCACCATCAGCAGGGCGGTGGCCCTGTAGGCCGGGCTGGCCTCGGGCCGGTGCTCGATCCGGATGCGCGCCTCACCGATGCGGGCCAGCTGTTCGAGGGAGGCGAGGGACGCCCTCGCAAGGCGGTCGAGACGTTCGGCGACGCGGAGGTTGGTGTGATCGAGGAATATCTTCATGGGAGTGATGATTGAGGTCTTGGTTTTTCCGACGTGTCGAAGGTAGCGCATGTCGCACATTTAGACTAATACTAATAATGTATCATAAGCTTAGGATATTCCTAATTATCAGGCAGGGGTGCCCGGCGGGGGCCTCCGAGCGTGTGCGGACACCCTGCCCGGGCCCCGCCCCAAGGTGGCGCACGGGCGGGCCTGCCTGGCTTTCGCGGCCCTGCGGCGGCCTCTGTGCGCAGGGCCTCCCGGCGGGGCGGGCGGGGGCAAATTCCCCGGGGCCGTTTGCGAAGTCGGGGAAAGCGGCCAATGTGTCCCAAGGGCCCGCGCGCCCGTCCCCTGATGAAGCTCCCCGTTCTCCTCTCCCCCTTGGCCATGGCTGTCGCACTTCTCACCGCCGCCTGCAGCACCACCCGTTCCGGCTACTCCAGCGCGCCCTACACCGTGGTGCAGGGCGCGGGGGACTTCGAGGTGCGCGACTATCCCGCCCTGCTTGTGGCGCAGACCCTGATGAAGGGGAGCGAGGACGACGGTGGTTTCGGCCGCCTGTTCCGCTTCATCTCGGGGCGCAACGAACAGGCCCGCAAGATCGCCATGACCACCCCGGTCCTCATGTCCGACGAGGAGGGGGGGCGCACCATGGCGTTTGTGATGCCGGCCACCCTCCCTGCGGGCGGGGTGCCGCAGCCGACCGAGACCGCTGTGAGCGTGCGCGAGATTCCGCAGGGCCGCTTTGCCGTGCTGCGTTTCAGCGGCGGGCGGAGCGCCGAGCGAGAACAGGCCGCCCTCGGACGGCTCAAGGCCTGGATGGCGGAGCGGGGCCTGGAGGCTGAGGCGTCACCAGTATTTGGATACTTCGACCCGCCGTGGACGCCGGGTTTCCTGCGTCGCAACGAGGTGATGCTGCGGCTCAGGGACCGCGGCGCCGGGGCCTCCGCGGGGTGAGGCCACCCGGGGCCGTCCCCTGGCCCCGCCCCTGCACCCGAAAGTCGTCCCCATGTCCCATCCCAAGACCATCCTCGTGACAGGCGCGACCGGCTATGTCGGCGGGCGCCTTGTGCCACGCCTGCTCGAGGCGGGGTGCCGTGTGCGCTGCCTCGTGCGCGATCCGGCCCGCCTGGAGGGCCGCGCCTGGCTGCCCCAGGTGGAGGCGGTGCCGGGCGATGTGCTGCGGGCCGAGTCCCTGGCTGCGGCGATGCGTGGCGTGGACGTGGCCTACTACCTCGTCCACAGCATGGGTGGGGGTGGCGATTTCCCCGAACAGGACCTGCTCGCGGCCCGCAACTTCGCCGGGGCGGCAAAAGACGCCGGCGTCCAGCGGATCATCTACCTGGGCGGGCTGGGGGATCCGCAGGCCGACCTGTCGCCGCACCTGCGCTCGCGCCAGGAGACGGGGGCTGCGCTGCGCGAGGCGGGCGTTCCCGTCACGGAATTCCGCGCGGCGGTCATCGTCGGCTCGGGCAGTGTATCCTTCGAGATGATACGCTACCTGACCGAGCACCTGCCGATGATGGTCTGCCCGCGCTGGGTCTTCACGCGCGTGCAGCCCATCGCGATCCGCAATGTGCTCGACTACATGGTGGCCGCCCTCGACTGCCCGGAGAGCACGGGGCGCGTGCTGGAGATCGGCGGGCGCGACGTGCTCACCTACGCCGGCATGATCCGCGGCTATGCGCGCGCCAGGGGCCTGAGGCGCCGCCTGATCTCGGTGCCCGTGCTCACGCCGCGCCTGTCCTCCTACTGGGTGCACCTGATCACGCCCATTCCCGCCGTGATTGCACGGCCGCTCATCAAGGGCCTGGGCAATGAGGTGATCCTGCGCGACGATTCCGCACACCGCCTTTTCCCCTCGGTCGAGCTGCTGGACTACGACAGCGCCGTGCGCCTGGCGCTCCAGAAAATCGAGACGCGCGGTGTCGAGACCGCCTGGACGGATGCGCTCACTTCCAGCCAGGGTGCGAGCGTTCCCGTGGTGCTCCTCAACAGCGAGGGCATGATCATCGAGCGCCGGCAGGCGAGCGTGGCCGCTGAGGCCTCCTCGGTGTTCCGCAGCTTCTCCCGGCTGGGCGGTGATCGCGGCTGGCTATATCTCAACTGGACCTGGCAGCTGCGCGGGATGCTGGACCGCCTCTGCGGCGGCGTGGGCATGCGGCGCGGGCGCCGCGATCCCGAGGAGCTGCGGGTCGGCGATGCGCTGGATTTCTGGCGCGTGGAGGCGGTGGAGCCGGGGCGGCTGCTCCGCCTGCGCGCTGAAATGCGCGTCCCGGGCCGTGCCTGGCTGGAGTTCCGCTCCAGCGCACAGGCGGACGGCACGAGCTCGCTCACGCAGACCGCCTACTTTGAACCCAAGGGCCTTTCCGGCCTGCTCTACTGGTACCTGCTCTATCCGATCCATCGTGTCATCTTCAGTGGCATGATACGCAAGCTCGCCGAGCTGGCCGTCCGCGAGAAGACGTCAACATAGGCGGCGTTGTCGCCGTTGGCATTGGGGCGGGCTTGCCCAGGCGGGTGAGACGGGGTGCGCGTGGGAATGCAGGGCGCTGCAGTCCCGTCCTGTGTCTTGCTTACCGCCCTGGTCGTGTCATCGTGAAGGCATCCCCATGCCCCACATTTCCCCGTTCCGCCTGTTTCCCGCACTGGCCAGTCTTCTTGTCGCCACATGCACGTTGAATTCCGTGCTGGTGGCCGAGGTGGCGGTGCAGCCCGCCGCCGGCAAGGCGGTCGCCCTGTTCAATGGCCGCGACCTCACGGGCTGGGTGGCGGTCGGCAAGGAGAAGGACCCTGCGGCACAGCAGACCTGGACGGTGCGCGACGGGGTGCTGCACGCCAGCGGCGCGCCCTATGGCTACCT
>JAHFTI010000264.1:1663-6290 GCA_023265535.1 Opitutaceae bacterium | reverse complement strand
TCGCGATCGGCGAGGCACTCCTCGTGCGAATGCAGCGTGAAATCCTCCCAATTCTTGTTCTTGGGCGTCGGCGCGCCCGGCGGCAGCAGCACGGCGGTCTGCGGGATCGTGCGCAGCGAGCTGAAGGGCACGCCCTTCCGAAGCAGCCGCACCATCTCCTCGAGGGGCAATTCACCCATGCCATACACGAGCAAGTCGGCCCCGCTGTCCTCCAGGATGGTCGGCTTGAAGGTGTCGGACCAGTAATCGTAATGCGTGACGCGGCGCAGGCTCGCCTCGATGCCGCCGATCATCACGGGCACATCCGGATACAACTGCTTGAGGATGCGCGTGTAGGTGGTGACGGCGTAGTCGGGACGGAAGCCCGCTTCGCCACCCGGCGTGTAGGCGTCGTCCGAGCGCAGGCGGCGGCCCGCGGTGTAGCGGTTCACCATCGAATCCATGCAACCGGCGGTGACGGCAAAAAACAGGCGCGGTTTCCCGAGCTTCTTGAAGTCGCGCAGGTCGTCGCGCCAGTTGGGCTGTGCGACCACGGCCACGCGCAGGCCCTCGCGCTCGATGATGCGCCCCACGGCGGCGGCGCCAAAGGAGGGGTGATCAACATAGGCATCACCCGTGATGAGAACGACATCCACCTCATCCCAACCACGCATGTCGAGTTCCTCCCTCGACATGGGCAGCCAGCGGCGCGGATCCCAGAGTTGATCGTCAGATATCGTCATCGCGCGCACTAAAGCCCATTCGCAGGACGATGCAACGTGCCAAGCGCAGTATCAGCGGTGCATCGGGAATTCCGCAGACCCAGGCGGGACATGCCAGGGAAGATGACAAGCGCAGGGTCAGGCCCCACCAGGGGTGTGGACTCCGCCCCCAACTCAGTTTCGCTCCAGCTTCTCATCCGCAAAGGAAACCGGGTCATCCTTGGGCTCGATGTGCGTGAAAACGACGCTGTGCGTGATGGCACCGCGAATGTCCGCCTCGATGCGCTCGAGCAATTCGTGCCCCTGCTGGACGGTCCAGTCTCCCGGCACCAACACGTGCATGGACACAAACTTGCGCGCGCCCGCCTGGCGGCTGATGACGGCGTGGAAGCTGACCTCGTCATTGCGGTAGGTGTTGAGAACGTCGTCGACCGCCTTGCGCTCCGCGGTGGGAAGCGCCTGGTCCATGAGGCCTGCCACGGAGCGGCGCACGATGCCCACGCCGGTCCAGATGATGTTGGCGGCGACGAGCAGGGCGACGACCGGATCGAGCCAGAGCCAGCCCGTGAAGTACACGGCGCCGATCGCCCCGAGCACACCCACGGAGGTCCAGACGTCGGTGAGCAGGTGCTTGGCATTGGCCTCGAGGGTGATCGAGCCGCTCTTCTTGGCCGCGCGCAGGATCCACAGGGCCACGCCGAGATTGATGAGCGCGGCGAGCGTGGACACCAGCAAGCCCATGCCGACCGCCTCAAGCGGCTTCGGATGCAGGATGCGCGGGACCGCGGCCCAGATGATGCTGAACGCGGCGAGCAGGATCAGCGAACCTTCGACGCCGCTGGAGAAGTACTCGGCCTTGCCGTGGCCGTAGGCGTGATCCTCGTCGGCGGGCTGCTCGGCGATGCGCAGCATCATGAGGGCCATGATGCCGCCCGCCAGGTTCACGAGGGACTCGATCGCGTCGGAGAGCAGGCCCACCGAGTCGGTGAGCCACCAGGCCCCCGTCTTGAGCAGGATCGTCGCGATGGCCGCCCAGATGGAGATCCAGGCGTAGCGCGTGAGCGACGCGGATTCGACACCCGAATGGGAGGCTGAGGTGGGGGCGGACATGGGAGAAACGACCCTCAGAAGCCGGCGCGGATCTGCTCGGTGATGGTGATGGCGACCTCGAGGGCGCTCTTTGCGAGCTCGCCGCCCACCTTGGGCTGCTTGGCCTTGGCGACGCTGTCGGTGAAATGGGCCAGTTCGAAGGCGAGGGGCTCGCCCTTCATGAGCGGGATCTCCTCGACGGGGGCGGGGATCTCGGTGGGCTTGGCGCCGGCCATGATCTTGCCCGCGAACTCCATCATGCCGGACTTGCGCACGAGGTGGCCGCTCTGGTTCATGAAGTCGAAGGAGAAGTAGCCGGTGTCCTGGAAGACGCGGATCTCGCGCACCTTCTTGAGGCTGATGCGGCTGGTGCTCAGGTTGGCGACGCAGCCGTTGGCGAACTGGATGCGCGCGTTGGCGATGTCCTCGGTCTTGGAGAGCACGCGCACGCCCACGCTGTCGATGCGCACGACGGGGGACTTCACGAGCTCGAGCACGATGCCGATGTCGTGTATCATCAAATCCAATACAACACCCACCTCGGTGCCGCGCGGCGTGTAGGGGGCGAGGCGGTCGGCGGTGATGAAGCGCGGCTGCCTCACTTCCTGCTCCAGGAAACCCATGACGGGATTGAAGTGCTCGATGTGTCCGACCTGGACAAGCACGCCCGCGCGACGCGCGGCCTCGAGCACGCGCTCGGCGTCCTCAAGGGTGGCGCAGATCGGCTTCTCGATGAGCAGATGGCAGCCCTTGGCGAGCAGCGGCAGCGCAACCTCGGCGTGGCGGTCGGTCGGCACGACGACGGAGACGGCGTCGCAGGCCTCGCCCAGCTCCTCGATGGTCGCGAAGCGGCGGCAATTGTGGCGCGCGCAGATCTCGGCCGCACGGGCGTCGCTGGCCTCGACGATGCCGATGAACTCGACATTGGGAAGCGAGGCATAGATTCGGGCGTGATGTTGGCCCAGGGAGCCGACACCAGCCACGCCGCAACGGATTTTATCAGTGCTCATGTGAACGAGGGGGGTTGAACGGAAGAGCAAGCCCGCTCCGCCCCCATAATCCAAGCCCAAAGGGAGGCGGGCAAAGCACGACTTCACCGCCCCCCGGGCTCCTGCTTTCGAGCCCTTTATACATTGTAGATCAGTCAAAGAAAGTTTGGGATCACCCCGCGGCCAACAAGTCCGAGACAAGCCCTTCCCTGCATGGGTATTCTGGCATTGCGATCCGTCCCTGTCGGCAACACGTGTATTCCCCGATGAGCCGAGCCTCCCTCGCAACCCTTGCCCGCTGGTCCTGCGTGCCGTTGCTCCTGCTCGTGCTCCTCCTGCTCACCGCACTCCACGTTCAGCGGCGCGACACCCAGGCGCTGCTCGCCACAGCAGAAAGCCCCCGGGCCGAATACGATAAACTCCTCGGTCAAATCGACGCGTCCCAGGCCGCCTCCGCTGCCAAGACCACTGCCCCCGATCCCGAAAGGAAGAAGGCGCCCCCGCAAGGCCTGCGGCACTTTTCCGACTCCAATGCGATGTCGGACCCTGTCTTCGGCCCACCCGTGGTGCGCCGCCACCGCCGCTATGCGCTGGCCAACTACCGGACCGCAATCGCGGCCCTTCACCTGCCCCCGGCCGAGGAAGCCCGCCTCAGGGAACTGATCGTCCAACGCTGGAATGCGGGTGAGGACGTCCACGACATCATGGCCCGCTCGGGCGGTGCGTCCGAGGCGGTGGGGGCGAAGGTGTCACAGGCACTGCAGGCCGAGGCAGACCGTGAAATCACCCAGCTGCTAGGCGAGGAACGGGCCGACCTGCTCGAAACACTTTACCTGCAATCCTCCCGGAAGGGAATGAGCTGGGGCCTGACTACGGCCTTCTGGGACGCGGGCCACCCGCTAAGTGCTGAACAGCAGGCCTCCTTCACCCACGCCCAGCTGATGGTCGAGGCGCAATTCGAGAAGACCGGCAAGTCCACGGAGCGGGATCCCGCGACCGGAATGAGCCCCAAGGACCTGGCCCTGATCGAGGCCACCGCCCCCTTCCTTTCCCCCGTGCAACTGGAGCTGCTTAGGCAGGACGCGCAGATTAGCGCGCGCCTCAAGCTGCTCTGGGCCATCACCGCCCCGAAGTCCAGCGCAGGCAAGCCGTCACCATGAAATGGATACACCGCATCGCCCCCTGGCTGAGCCTGTGCCTGGCGCTCCTCGCTGTGCTCCTTGGCTGGGAGCTCTGGCGCCAGTCGGGAGAACACAGCCATGCAGCGTCAGAGGCATCCAACCAGGACCGGCGTCTTGCTGCGCTCAGGAGGCAGTACACCCTAAATCAGGCAAAACCCTCCAGCCCCGCGCCCGCCCCCACGGAGGCCCGGACAAAGGTCCCTGAGGCCGCCCCCGCAGCAAAGGATCCGAAGGTCCTGGAGGCCGCGAAGGAAGTGGCCCAGCTGGCGGCGCTCCGCGAAAAGCAGCTCTTCCGCCGCAATGCCCTCAACCACTACAGGGAGGGTCTGGACGCGCTCCAGCTGCCCCCGCAAACGCTGGAACAGGCCAAGGCCATCATCGTGGCAAGCTGGGAGGCGCGCGCAGCAGCCGCCAGCAAGGTGAAATCCAGTGAGGAGCTCATGGCACTCGGCAGCCGGCACGAGCAGGAGGAGGCCCAGCAGCTGACCGCGCTCCTGGGCGCGCCTGCCTATGAACAACTGAAGGCCTCGACGCACGTATCGAGCCTCGATTGGACCATCGGCACTGACATGTGGGATGGAGGGGCCCCCCTCGATAAGGACCAGCTGCAGGCCCTCGCCTTGGCGCAGCTGCGCACGGGAGCGCAAAGGACACACTGGGTGGTGGC
>JAHFTI010000264.1:424-1653 GCA_023265535.1 Opitutaceae bacterium | reverse complement strand
CACAGATTCCCGATCCCCAGACCCAACTCAGCCCCCAGGACACGGCCCTGCTGGCCGCCACCACCTCCTCCCTCTCCCCCACCCAGCAGGAAATCCTGCGTAGGAGCCTCATCGAGGAGAACCAGTACAACGCGGCCATGCGCAGCGCCCGCGCACAGCAGGAAAAACTCTGGCAGGCGCAAAAGGCCGGCGGCCAGTAGGCAAATCAACCAGCCCTCGCCTTGCCCAGCTCAGGCGGCCGAAACTAGCTTTCCCACATCACGCATCTTGGCTCCCGTGGCCAGCAATGCACGAAAGAGAAGATCGAGGGAAACGTCGGCCTCGGCTGCCTCGATCTTCGCCACCCTGGATTGGCTGGAACCAATCCGCTTCGCCAGTTCCGCTTGCGAACACTTGAGCAGGCAACGACGGCGCCTTACCTCCCCTGCCAAGGAAAGCCTGAGGGCCACAACGGAGTTTTCCTCCGGAGTGAGTCCCAAAAACTCCTCGGCGGAGCCAACCTTGAATCCGGCCGCCTCCAAACGGTGCTTTCTATCAGGTTTCATTGGACTGATTGGTAAAGTTTCAAGCGGCGCTGACAGGTATCCAAAACCTGTTGTGGCGTTTTCTGCGTCGTTTTTCGATGCACTTCGAGTATCACCACTGCGTCGGGTGTCAGATGATAGAAGATTCTCCAGTTGTGCCCTTCATCGCGGATGCGCAGCTCATGGCAACGAGGTCCGATCACCGGCATCGGACGGGAGTGCGGCAGGCCGAGAGTTTCGCCCTGCTGCAATCGCCGCAGCAATATGCCAGCCTCGATCCGGGCTTCGGATGAAAACGGTGGAGTCTTTATTTCCCCCTGAATCCAGACGAGAGCCTTGTTGTCGTGGGCCATCTGAAACCTATGTCAGTTCCGATATATGTCAAGTATGACATAAAGCCTGCGCATCATGCCCTTCATCGCCCCGCCCGCTCACTTCTCCACCGCGAGCGTGCTGAGGACCTTGAACTTGGCGTTCAGGTCCAGGCCGCCGGCGGGCATGAGCTGCGTGAAGAGCACGCCGACCATGCGCTCCTTCGGGTCGACAAAGTACTGCGGGTAGAAGGCGCTGCCCCAGCCGTAGGCGCCCTCGCTGATCGCCTCGCCGAAGTAGCCCTCGTCGTTGGCGACCCAGAAGCCAAGGCCGAAGGCGTTGGTGTCGCGCGAATATTTTTCGCCGACATGGTTCTGGTGCATCAGCTCCACC
>JAHFTI010000264.1:0-387 GCA_023265535.1 Opitutaceae bacterium | reverse complement strand
GCAGCATCTGGAGGAAGCGGCCGTAGTCGTTCGCCGTGGAGAGCAGGCCGGCGCCGCCGCTGAAACACTTGCGCGGTCCCTTCACATAGTCGCTGTCGGCCGACTTCTCACGCAGCGTGAGCTTGCCGTCCTGCAGGCCGTACACGGGCATCAGGCGGCCCACCTTCTCGGGCGGCAGGTAGAAGGAGGTGTCGACCATCCTCAGGGGCTTGGTGATGCGCTCCTCGATGAACTTGTCGAGGGGCATGCCCGACACGACCTCGACGAGATGGCCGAGCACGTCGGTGCCATAGCCATACATCCAGGACTCGCCCGGCTGGCCGTTGAGCGGCAGCGCGCCCAGGCGACGGATGGCTTCGCCAATGGTCTCATCCCTGCCCGTGAAAC
>JAHFTI010000263.1:933-6296 GCA_023265535.1 Opitutaceae bacterium | reverse complement strand
CCGTCTGCACCCCGTCCGAGAGGCATTGCACCAGCGGCTGTTGCTGCTCGCCGACCTCGTTGCCCTCCTCGTCGAACATGGTCCACAGGCCGGTGCCCAGTGCCGGGGCCAGCAGCTTTCGCGCGGCAGCCCGAGGATGCGCGAGGCGCTTTCATTGCAGGCCACGATCATTCCCGACTCGTCCGCCAGCAGGATACCCTCCGCCAGCGAATCCACGACCGCGCGGTAACGCTCCTCGTTTTGGTTGAGCGTGTGTTCGGCGTCCATGCGGCCCTTCACTTCCCTCACCTCGTCGGCGAAGGCGGACTGCAGCCGGCGCGAGAGCTTGTCGTATTCGGCGACCTTCTCGCAGAGCTTGTGCGAGAGGCGCTCGTTGTAGTCCTTCAGGAAATGCTCATCCTCCTCCACCGAGGCCGGAGGCGGGGTGGGGAACTGGGTCGCCTGCTCGTAGATCTCCCGCAGCGTGTTCGCCAGGATCTCGGGCTCCATGGGCTTGAGCAGGTAGCGCGTGGCTCCGAGGCGCCGCGCCAGCTCCGCATCCTTGCTGTCCGTGTAGCTGCCGCTGTAGAAAATGAAGGGGATGCGGCGCGACTTCTCGCGTTGTCGCACCTCGTGGCACAGGCGGAAGCCGTCCATCCTTGGCATCAGCACGTCCGACACGATCAGGTCGAAGTGCTCCTGCTCGATCAACTCCAGCGCCTCGACCCCGTTGTGCGCGTTGACGACGTCGAAGCCGATCGATCGGAGGATCGTTTCGAGGAAGTACAGGTTTTCGTCCCTGTCGTCTACGCTGAGTGCTTTCATGGAAGCGCGATGGCCGGAAGGTAGGTGGAGAGCTCTTTTACGAAGGTATCCAATTCGATCGGCTTCTCGATGTATCCGTTGAAGCCATGTTTGAGGGCTTTTTCACGGTCCGTGGCCATTGCAAAGGCGCTCAGACCCACGATCGGGGTCTTTTCGAGCCGCGGATCCTTGCGCATCAGCGTGACCGCCTCGTAGCCGTCCATCACGGGCATCTGGATGTCCATGATGATCAGGTCCGGGACGAGGTTCTTCGTTTTTTCGACGGCCTCGACCCCGTTTTGGGCCTGCAGGACCTCGCAACCGGCCTTGGCCAGGATAAAGCAGAAGAGGTACCGGCTCTCCGGGTTATCTTCTGCAAGCAGGATGGTCGGTTTCATTTGCGTAGGGGGGAGCTGAAGAGTCCCGGGCTGGGGCTCGTTGTGCTGTCTTTGGGAAGATGGCGTGGCAGGGCAAAGGAGAAGCGGCTGCCCTGTCCGGGCACGCTGTGAACCGAGATGTCACCGTTCATCAGGAGCAACAGCTTGCGGCACAGGTACAGGCCCAGGCCCGTCCCCTCGTGCATGCGCTTTGCCGAACTGTCGCCCTGCCTGAAGGCCTCGAAGATGTTTTCGATGAGCTCGGGCTTGATGCCTATCCCTGTGTCGATCACATCGATGCGCAACTGCTGTGCCTCGGTCTTCACCAGGATGTCGATCGAGCCCTTCTCGGTGAACTTCACGGCGTTGTGCACCAGGTTCAGCATGATCTGCAGGCAGCGCCTCCGATCACCGATCAGGGGCAGAGCCCCGGCGGGCAACTGCGGACGCAGGGCAATGCGCTTGGCCGAGGCCAGCGGTTTCATCTGGGCAACGGTTTCCGCCACCACTCCGGCGAAGTCAAAGGGCTCGGGGTTGAGGCTGACCTTGCCGGCCTCGATGCGCGACACGTCCAGCAGGTCGTTGATGAGGCCCAGCAGGTGTTTGCTCGCGGAATAGACCATGCCGAGCTGCTTGCGCTGCTCGTCGTTGAGCGGACCTGCGATGCCCTCCTTCACCAGGCTGGTGAAACCGATGATGGAATTGAGCGGCGTGCGCAGCTCGTGGCTCATCGTCGCCAGGAATTCCGACTTAAGGCGGTCCAGCTCCCTGAGGCGGGCATTGGCCCCGGTCAGTTCCGCCGTGCGCTCGCGCACCCGGCGCTCCAGCTCATCGTGGGCCTTGCGCAGGGCTTCCTCGCCCCGCTTCCTGTCCGTTATATCCCTTGCAAGCAATATGATGCGGTGTATCCGCTCCTGCTCGTCCTTGATGGGGTGAAGCGTGGTGCTGAAATAGGCCATGCCGCCCGGCAGCTCGAAACTCTGGTCGGCGCTCAGCGGTGCGCCCGTTGAAAGGCAGGTGCCCAGCAGGTGTTCCAGTTCCGGAAGCACTGCGATGGGAAGCACGTCGGAGATGGGACGCGGTTCGGCATTGGCCTGGGCCACGCCGAAGAGGCGGCAACAGGTGTCGTTCCACTGGGCCATCAGGAAACGTCCCTGTTCGGACACGTCCACGCTGATGATCAGGTCACTCGCCGTGTGGAAGATCTCGCGGTAGCGTTCCTCGCTCTGGAGGAGGGCCCGCTCGGCCAGCTCCCGGGCGGCCTCGGCTTTTCTCAATTCGGCGCGTTTGGCGGCCTCCGCGATCTCGCGTTTCACCGCGGGTACGAAACGGGCCAAGTCGCTCTTGATCAGGTAGTCGTGGGCCCCTTGGCGCATCATGTCCACGGCCAGTTCGGTGCTGATGTTGCCCGAGACCACCAGGAAGGGGATGTCCTTGCCCGTGGCGCGTACCAAGTCCAAGGCGCCGGGGGCGTCGAGCAGCGGGAGTTTGTGGTCGCTGATGACCAAGTCCCAGGTCGCCGTATCCAATTCCTTTTTGAGGGCTTCAGCTGTCTCGACGCGACAGGCCTCCACCTTGAAACCACCATTGCTGAGCTCCCGGATTATGAACCGGGCGTCGATCTCCGAATCCTCGATGAGTAATACGCGGAGTTCGGTCTTCATGGGGTGGGTCCCTCCAAACATGGAAGGGCCCAGCCTTCATGACGATGTTAAAAAACCGGGAGAATTGCGTATAGGGTATTCCCCTTAGGGTTTTGCCGCGCTCGGCGTGACCTTGCGGAAGGTAATGTCGCCGTTCATGAGCGTGACCTGGACCGAAGTGCCGCCCTCGTTGAGCGTGCCGCTGACGACCTTGCCGCCCGAGAGCGCCGGAATGTTCACTCGGATCGGGGGACGGGGCGGGCGCGGGGCGCGCACGCTCTTGGGAGCCTTGGGGGCTTCGGGTGCGGCCGGAGCCACGCCCTTCTCAGGCTTTTCGGCCTTTTCCACCTGGGCACCCGCCTCGCGCGCGGCCTCAGCGGCCTCCTTGGCAGCCTCTGCAGCATCCCGTGCGGCCTCGGCGGCGTCCTCGCGCTGGCTTTCGACCGCCTCGCGGATTTCCTCGGCCACATCCTTGGCGTGGAGGGCGATCTCGCGGCCGACCTCCTTGGCAATGTTGACTGCCACCGCCGTGTGTTTGCCCGCCACCGCTCCCCAATGGGTGCCGCCCAAGTCCTCGCTCTTGGTCTTGAGGGCGGTTTCGCTGAAGTCGGTCAGGATCGCGCCATTGTGGGTGCGGAAACGCACGTTGGCCTTCGTGTCCTCGGGAACCTTCAGCACGACGGGGCCGTTCATGGAGGAGATCGAGACGGGCTTGCCTGCCTGGATGGCCGTGTAGGTGGCGTGCACCTTGCCATTCATGACCTCCACGTTGGTGCCGCCCGAGATGCGGTCGAGGCTCACGTCGCAGTTCATGCCCTGGATGGAGAGGTCACCCGAGATGTCCTCGACGGCGATGTCGCCGCCCCAGTTGGACTGGATCTGCAGTGCGGTGTCGGCGGGCACGGTGATTTCGAAGCGGGCGTCGCCGCCCCAGGCGTCCTTGTCGTAGTTGAGCTCGGCGTTGTTGCCGTTGGCGGTGAGGGAGTAGGCGGCCTGGGTGTCGCCGAGCACGCGGAGTCCGTCCTCGCGCGGCTGGGCGGGCGTCTTGGTCTTCACGCTGGAGATGACGCGCACGACGCCGGGCTCCTTGCCGGCAGTCACGTGGATCTTGCCGTTGGACAGGTTGATCTTGAAGAGGCCGGGCTTGGCGGGGTCCTGGAAGCGGACCTCATTGCTGCCGCCGGTGCCTTCGGCCTGGAGGCTGAGCACGGCGAGCATGAGCAGGCCGGCGAGACGGGGAGTGGAACGGAGGGAGAACATGATGATGTCTGGGTTATGGGTTGGGTTCTCTTGTGGTAAGCTGTTTGGAAAGGGCGTGATTCGAGATCAAAGGCTGACGGCGAGGGCCCGGCGGGCGGCCTCACGCACCCGCCCGTCGGTGGTGGTGTCGTGGATCAGGGACTCGATGGCCTTGTTGGCCTGCGCGTCGCGCAGGGAGCTGAGGAAGTCGATCATGGCGAGCTGCACGAGCGGGGCGCGTTCGCGGGGAAGGGAGGCGATCACGCCCTCGCGGACGATGGCCTGCTCGGCGTGCGGATAGAGGGCCTCGAGGGCGGAGAGGCGGACATTGGTGCTGGCATCGAAGGCCAGGGTACCGACGAGTGCGGCGAGCTGCGCGGAGCTGGGGGCGCTTTTGCCGTCCACCTGGGCGGCCACGCGCTGGAGGCGGGCGTTGTCGGGCTGCTGGCGCGAGAGGGAGAAGGCGACCAGCTGGCTCATCGAGTCCAGCTTGCCCTGCATTTCCGCCAGCTGTCGGCTGGTGGCGGCGGGGTCGCCCGAGACCTGGGGCGGGGACTGGCGCGGGAAGAGGGTGGCTCCGGCGAGTCCGCCCACGAGCATGAGGCAGGCCGCGGCGGCGAACTGGGTCCAGATGGGAAAGGCGATGATGCGGCCGTGGCTGCGCTTGGCGGCGGCGCGGGAATGTTCGAGGGAGGCCTCGCGCTCGGCCGCCTTTTCCTCGGCGAGCATGCGCTGGAAGTTTTCGCGGAGGCGGGGGCTGGGTTCCTCCGCCGGGAGGGCGGCCAGGGTGTCGAGGATCTCGTTGAGTTCGGCCTGGTGGGTGCGGCAGTCGGCGCAGCCGGCGAGATGAAGGCGCAGGGCCTCCGCCTCGGGTGCGGCGCAGAGTCCGTCGTGCAGGTCGGCGAGGCGTTCGTGTACGCGGGAGCAGTTCATGATGCGGGCTCTCCTTTGGGGAAGGGTTTCGCGAGGCGGAAGAAGGCCTCGCGCAGGTTTTGCAGGGCGCGGTGCACGCGGACTTTCATCGCGCCGGTGCTGCAGTTGTGCAGGCGGGCGAGTTCCTCGTGCGGGACGTGCTGGTAGCGGTGGAGGAGGAGCAGTTCGCGCTCCTGGGTGGGCAGGCGCTCAAGGGCCTGCTGCATGAGGGAAAGGTTGTCCTGGTGTTCGGCCTGCTGCGCGGCGTGCGGACCGTGGTCGGGCACGGCCTGCAGCTGCTCGGGCTCCAGGTTGGGTGTGGGTGTGCGCAGGGACTTCTGGTAGTGGTCCGCCGCCACCTTGCGGGCCAGGTGGTACATCCAGGTTCGGAAGTTGCCCTCATCGCGAT
>JAHFTI010000263.1:0-923 GCA_023265535.1 Opitutaceae bacterium | reverse complement strand
ACGAAGAAACCGTAGAGTGGGCGGTGGTGCTTCTCGAACAGCACACCAAGCAGGTCGGTGTCGCCGTCCCGGACGGAGAGCATGAGGGCGTGGTCGTCAGGTTCCATGTCGTTGGCCTGTGTCGGGCCTTCTCCATCAAGCCCCCTTGTGGCGCCTATGCCAAGGGTTTGTGCGGTGGAACTGTAAAGGGCGGGGGGCATTCTGTTGTGTGTTGCGTCGAGGGGAACCGCGGGGGCCCGGCGTGGTTACCGCTAATTTCGACTTTTTGCGGCCCTATTTCTGTGGTGCCCCCCGGGGGCCTCTGCTAACCCTGTGTCCATGAAGCGCCGTCAATTCATCGGAGGGGCCGCTCTGCTCGCCGCCTGGGCGGGAATCGGTCCGCTGCGTTCAATGGCCCAGCAAACGGGCGCGCCCGCGGAGCCCGCCGCCCCCAAGCCCGCAATCAAGACCAGCTTCGTCCCCCTGCGCCGCAACGTGGGCTATTTCACCGCGCGCGGCGGCACCATGGGCTGGCTTTCCTCGCCGGAGGCCCTGCTGGCCGTCGACACCCAGTTTCCCGACACCGCCGCCCTCTTCCTCGAAGGCCTTCCCGGCCGCGCCGGCAGGACCCTCGACGTCGTGGTCAACACCCATCACCACGGCGACCATACCGGAGGCAACCCTGTCTTCCTCAAGGCCTCCTCCGAGATCGTCGCACACCGCCGCGTGCCGCTGCTCCAGATGCGCGCCGCCGAGCGCGCCGGCAACCTCGACAAGCAGGCCTTCGCCAAGACCCTCATCGACGAGTCGTGGGAGCGCGAGCTCGGCGACGAGAGGGTGGTGCTGCGCCACCGCGGGGCCGCCCACACCGGGGGCGACATCACGGTGTTCTTCGAGAAGGCCAACGTGCTGCACGTGGGCGACCTCGTCTTCAACGGCATGTA
>JAHFTI010000262.1 GCA_023265535.1 Opitutaceae bacterium | reverse complement strand
GATCCACTTCGTCTCCCTGCTCGAGCAGGCCCTCGGCCGGAAGGCCCTCGTCGAGATGCTCCCGCCGCAGCCCACCGAGATGGAGGCCACCTGCGCCGACATCTCCGCCGCTCGCGCCGCCTTCGGCTACTCCCCCCGCGTGAGCCTGGAGGAGGGCGTGGCCCGCCTCGTGGCCTGGCACAGGGAGTGGGCCGCCCAGTGACCGCCGCGCAGACCGCCGATGAACAGGTACCTTCGAGTCCTGCATGCCTGTTTGGTGCTCCTCCTGACTGGGGCCGGTTTGCTGTTCCTGTCTCTCATCATGGTGTCGGTCATCTGCGCCCGTACCGTGTTGGGGGCGAATGAAATGGATTCCCTGGTGGCAGTGGCGCTGATCGTGCTCGGCCTCGTCCTGCTCATCGCCGGTGGCTTCGCCCTCGTTTATCCTCCGCGCTGGCGTTGGCTTGTCTTGGCCGGTCTCCCGGTCTTCTGTGCCCTGGGTTGGATGGGGCTCGACAGTGCAGCCCTTCCTGCTCCCGAATTTCCCGGGATGTCCGTCGCAAGTGATGACCCTGCTTACAGGACTCTGATGTGGCTGGGGAAGGATCCCGCTCTGCGTCGGGCTCCTGCCGTTGTCTCCACCCTCGATCCCTCCACCCTGATACCCTCCAAGAGCGACAAGGCCGCCGACTGGACGGAGTGCGTGGGCCTGCACGCCAGGGAGGTCGTCCAAGCCTGGCACGACGACTCCCTCGGGCGCGAATGGATCGCGGCACTCGATCGCACTCCCCCCGCCGGCTTCTGGCCCCATGGCCTGAATGATCCCCTGCTCGATTTCAAGCCGGTGCGTGACACCGTGCGGATACGCCTTGCCTATGCCTACCTGCTGGCGATGCAGGGCAAACGGGACGAGGCTGTCTCGCTTGTCTTGCCGCTGATGCGCGTGATGTCCACTCTCCAGCGCGCGGGAGGCAACCTCGTCACGATCATGATTGGCGAGGTGGGTGCAAAGCTCACCTACCGATTTATGAATGCGGTCCTCGAATTGGGCCCGCTCTCGGAACCCGTGAGCCTGGCTGCCGGCAGGACTTTGCTGAATGCCCCGTCCCCCAGGCAGATCATTCCCAATATGTTTCTCGGCGAGATAATCTTTGCGCACGAGGCCCTCGCCTCCGTGCACCGGTATGGGGACACCAAATCTCAGGAAGCGTCGGAATCGCCCCCCACCTTGTTTTCCCGCACTTTGGCTGGGCTTGGATCGCTCGCCTTTCATCCCAATCGGACCGAAGCGACCGTGGTCGCCGGGCATCGGCATCTTTGCAAGCTGGCCGAGGCGCGCGACCTGGAGGGGCTTCGCGCCTTTCAAGTGTCGAGGCTCGATTGGGAGCGCTTTCGGAACCCGGTGGGCAATACCATGGCATCCCAGATCTTCCCGGATTTTTCCAAGGTGGTCTCCGAGGCATGGGGCATCGACGACATGCGTCTGGCCCTCCTTGCCCGCCTCGGTTCCGCGCTCCCCGCGAAGACAGGTTGATTTTTCCCCATTTCCCTTATCATTGACCCCTTCCCCCCAGCGGGGAGCGCGCCTTCGGGCCATTCTCACACATCAAGATCCACCTACATAACATGTCCACCCACGCTCCGCAGACCTACGAGTTCCAAACCGAGATCAAGCAGCTGCTCGATATCGTCATCCACTCGCTCTACACGGAGAAGGAAATCTTCATCCGTGAGCTGGTGTCCAACGCCTCCGACGCCCTCGAGAAGCTCCGCCACGTGCAGCTCACCGAGAAGGACGTCGCCGACGAGTCGCAGGGCCTCGAGATCTCCATCAGCACCGACGACAAGGCCAAGACCATCACCATCCAGGACTTCGGCCTCGGCATGACCCGCGCCGAACTCATCGAGAACCTCGGCACCATAGCCCACTCCGGCTCCAAGGCCTTCCTCAAGGCCCTCGGCGAGAACGGCACCAAGAACACCAACCTCATCGGCCAGTTCGGCGTCGGCTTCTACTCCGCCTTCATGGTCGCCAAGTCCGTCAAGGTGTACTCGCGCTCCTGGAAGAAGGACGAGCCCGCCCACGTCTGGGCCAGCGACGGCTCCGGCAGCTACACGATCGACGAGGCCACCGACCTCACCCGCGGCTGCAAGATCGTCGTCGAGCTCAAGGACGAGTGCGACGAATACGCCGCCGAATGGAAGATCAAGGAGCTCCTCACCCGCTACAGCTCCTTCGTCGGTTTCCCCATCAAGCTCAACGGCACCGTCCTCAACACGGTCCAGGCCCTCTGGCTGCGCAACAAGAACGAGATCAAGGACGAGGAGTACACCGAGTTCTACAAGTTCCAGGCCCACGCCCACGACGACCCGCGCTACCGCCTGCACTTCAACGCCGACGCGCCCCTCCAGATCAACGCCCTGCTCTTCGTCCCGAAGGAGAGCCCCGAGAAGTTCGGCCTCTCCCGCGCCGAGCCCTCCGTCTCCATCTATTGCCGCAAGGTCCTCATCGAGGACAAGTGCAAGGACCTCCTCCCCGAGTGGCTGCGCTTCATGAAGGGCGTCGTCGACAGCGAGGACCTCCCCCTGCACATCTCCCGCGAGACCATGCAGGACAAGTCCCTGCTCGAGAAGCTCAACAAGGTCCTCACGAAGCGCTTCCTCAAGTTCCTCGAGGACGAGGCCAAGAACCGCGCCGAGGGCTACGACGAATTCTTCAACGAGTTCGGCATCTTCCTCAAGGAGGGCGCCGCCATCGACTACACTCACCGCGACTCCCTCGCCAAGCTCCTGCGCTTCGAGTCCTCCGTCACCGAGAAGGGCAAGCTCACCAGCCTCGCCGACTACGTATCGCGCATGAAGGACGGCCAGAAGGACGTCTATTACATCATCGGACCCAACCGCGCCGCCATCGAGGCCGGCCCCTACCTCGAGGGCTTCAAGGCCCGCGGCCTGGAGGTCGTCTTCTGCTACGAGTCCGTCGACGAGTACGTCATGAGCAACCTGCGCGAGTTCGACGGTAAGAAGCTCACCGCCGCCGACCACGCCGACGTCCAGCTCGACGCGATCCCGAAGCCCGAGGGCGAAAGCCTCACCGAGGACGAGGCCAAGGAACTCTCCACCTGGCTCAAGGACTCGCTCGGTGCCCAGGTCGCCGAGGTCAAGTCCAGCGACCGCCTGGTCGACTCGCCCATCGTCGCCCTCAACGCCGACAAGTTCATGTCCCCTCACATGCGCCGCATGATGAAGGCCATGAAGCAGGACGGCGCCGACACCCCCGTCCGCGTCAACCTCGAGATCAACCCGCGCCACGCCGTCATCCGCAAGCTCGCCGCCACGCGCGCTGCGTCTCCCGACCGCGCCAAGCTCATCGCCGAGCAGCTCCTCGACAACGCCCTCATCTCCGCGGGCCTGCTCGAGGACACCACGCGCATGATCCAGCGCCTCAACAAGCTCATGGGCGAGCTCTGAGCCGCGGCCCGCGCCGCGTATCCGTTCTCCCACTACACCCTTCGGGCGCCCCTCACCGGGCGCCCTTTTTTTGTCCCTGTGCCCCGGGCCTCCGCGCATCCGATGCCGACCATGGCGTGCCCGCCCCCGCAACTCCGCCTCCGGGCCATGCCTCCCCAGGCGTGCCGTTGGGTATGCTCGGGCAATGGCCGCAAAGGGCTGCGTTCGATGATCAAATCATATATGAATTCCATCAAATTCTGGCCCTTTTACTGTTTGAAAACGCAGGAGTCGACTGGTGTCATATCCTCTATCATCCGTGAGCAGCCGCAGGTGCCCCGCGCCCCCGCTTCACGCCTCCAAACCCTGTCCCTCACCCACAAGTCATCCCACTCTTCTCATGCCCTCGAACAAAGCCATCTCCGCCGCCTACAAAGCCGCCCAAACCTCCTACGCCGAGCTGGGTGTTGACACCGACGCCGCCATCGAGCGCGCCCTGAATGTGCCGATCTCCCTGCATTGCTGGCAGGCTGACGACGTCCGCGGCCTCGAGACCCCCAAGGAAGGCATCGCCGGCGGCGGCATCCTCTCCACCGGCAGCTACCCCGGCCGCGCCCGCAACGGCGACGAGATGCGCGCCGACCTCGACCAGGTCCTCTCCCTTCTCCCCGGCAAGCAGCGCCTGAACCTCCACGCCTTCTACGCAGAGACCGGCGCCAAGTTCGTGGACCGCGACGCCATCACCCCCGAGCACTTCTCCCGCTGGCTCGACTGGGCCTCCGCCAAGGGCATCGGCATGGATTTCAACCCTACCTACTTCGCCCACGAGAAGGCCAACACCGGCTTCACCCTCTCCAGCGACGACAAGGGCATCCGCGACTTCTGGATCTCCCACGGCATCGCCTCCCGCAAGATCGCCGCCGCCTTCGCCAAGCGCCTGGGCAGCCCCTGCGTCAACAACCACTGGATCCCGGACGGCACCAAGGATTCCCCCGCCGACCGCTGGGGCCCCCGCGCCCGCCTGGTCAAGTCCCTCGACACGATCATGGCCGCCAAGGTCGACCGCAAGCAGTGCGTCGACGCCGTTGAGGGCAAGCTCTTCGGCATCGGCAGCGAGGACTATGTCGTCGGCTCGCAGGAGTTCTACTCCAGCTACGCCCAGAGCCGCGGCCTCGTGCTCTGCTGCGACCTCGGCCACTACCACCCGACCGAGTCGGTCGCCGACAAGGTGTCCGCCCTGATGCAGTTCCACCCCCGCATACTCCTCCACACCAGCCGCCCGATCCGCTGGGACAGCGACCACGTCGTCATCCTCGACGACGCCGTGCGCAGCCTCTTCCTCGAGGTCGCCCGCGGTGGTGCGATCGACAATGTCTTCGTCGCCCTCGACTTCTTCGACGCCTCGATCAACCGCATCGCCGCCTACGTGATCGGCGCCCGCGCCACGCGCCAGGCCATCCTCCTCGGCCTGCTCGACCCGACCGCCCGCATCCAGGCGGCCGACAAGGGTGGCCGCGGCCACGAGCGCCTCGCCCTCAACGAGCTCTCCAAGTCGCTCCCCTGGGGCGCCGTCTGGGACCAGCTCTGCGCGAAGTCCGGCGTGCCCGCCGGCGCCGACTGGCTCTCCAACGTCGCAGGCTACGAGAAGAAGGTCCTCTCGAAGCGCTGAGCCGCACGGGAGCCAGGCCCAGGCCCAGGCTCCCATTGCCTGCGCCTTGGCGTTTCCTCCTTCTCCTCAGTCAAGCCTCTCCGCTTCCCCACGCAAAAGGCCCGGCATTCACGCCGGGCCTTTTTGTTTTGAATCGGGTTCGGGCCCCGTCCGGCTTGGGTGGGCCGGACTTGTCTCCCTCACTTCTGCTTGGCCGTGTACAGCGCCACCAGCGCCGCGCCGATCGCCTGCGACAGTTCGCCCAGCGTGGCCTGCACCACCTTGACGCTCTTCTGCTGCGCCGACCAGAGGTAGGGCTTGGCGGTCTCGCGGATGATGTTCAGGTAACGCTCGCGGAACTCCGGCGTCGTGGACTCATGGTCCATCAGGCCGCCGCCGATCACCACGATCTCGGCGTCGAGCGCCATCGTCAGCGCCGCGACATGCAGGCCCATGGCCTTCGCCTGGAAATCGAAGATCTCGAGCGCCAGCGGGTCGCCCTTCTGGGCGCGGCCGCGCAGCGAGAAGGCCTTTTCCTTAACGGGGGCGTCCGAAAGCGCGAGTTCGTGAGTCGGGTACTTGCGCAGCTTGTATTCGAGCAGTTGCGGCAGGCCGGAGATCGTGGTGTAGGCCTCGACGCAGCCCCAGTCCTTGCGGCAGCCGCACTTGAAGACCGGCACGCCCGGCTCGAGCATCTGCAGCGGCACGGGCATGTGGCCGGCCTCCATGCCGGAGAGGGTGTCGCCGTCCAGCGGCAGGCCGTTCGGGTCGATGTAGGCCGTGCCCAGGCCGGAGCCGGGGGCCAGCAGGATCACGCCCGCCTTCTTGTCGCCACGCACGCGCTGGGCCTCGCCCACGCCGCCGTAGTTGCCGTCATTGCCCGCCACGAGCGGGATGGGGCGGCCGGCCGCCTTCTCGAGGGCCTTGCTGTAGTCCGCATGGAAATTCCAGTCCTCGAAGGACGGCGGGAGGTTGGGGGAGCGGTCCAGCACGCCGTAGGCCTTGTAGGGGCCGGGCAAGGCCAGTCCGACGCCGCGCACCTGCGACCACTCGATGCCGTTGTTCTTCAGGAAACCCTCCACACCCTGGATCCAGCCGCCGATCACCGCCTCGGTGCCGAGCTGGGAGTTCGTCGAGCTCTGCATGAGCTTCGTCGAGATCGTGGAGCCGTCTTCCCAGACGCCTCCGGTCTTGGAAGTCGTGGCGCCGCTGTCGGTGCCGATGAAAA
>JAHFTI010000261.1 GCA_023265535.1 Opitutaceae bacterium | reverse complement strand
CACGCTATCGAGCTTGCGGAACCAGGCACCCACCTTGAGTGAGTTGTAACCGCCCTGGACGGGATTTTCGAAGGGCACCGGCAGCACCTGAGCGAGACGAAGCTTGCTCATGGAGATCACGCCCGGGCCGTTGCGGCCGAAATCGAGCATGGCGTGGTGACCGAGGCACATCCCGCCCTGGAAGTCCTCCAGGAAATGGGACTGGTAGAGGTTGGTCTCTCCCTCGCGGGCCTCGACGAGCTTGGTGATCGTGCCCGGTCGTACGCGCGTGCGCAGCGAGGCGGCGAGACGGCCTCCCTCGGAGGAGCTCACCTTCCAGGTGGCGTTGGCGGGCTCGCCATGTGGCGGATGCGCCTCGCCCTTCCAGGCCGGTCCCGCACCGAAGGGGGCACAAAAGAAATCACCCCGCAGCACACGCAGCAGGGGGATGAGTTTCTTGGCTTCGGCCTTGTCGCACCACGGGGCGGTGGAGAAGGGTTCCACGGTTTGGCGTCCAAGGCGGAACTTCACTTTGCTGAGATGCCCGCCAACGCGGGTGATATCGAAGGAAACGTTCATGGGGATACTGAGGGGGAGGGGGAAAATGTTGGGCCGACCGGCGGCGATGCGGAAAGGCCGGCGAGTGGCGCGAGGGAGGCAGGGCCCGCTCGGAGGGCTCAGTGACGAGTGGGCGCCAGGATCGTGGGGTGCCCTTCATCCACCAAACCCGTGGAGCTGCAGACCTGTTGCCTGCCGGCCTCCGGCACTGCAGCGGTTCGCTTCTGGCAGGCAGCCGTCTTATGGCAGGCGCCATACGGTACCGGCACGCTTCCCCTCGGAGGGGGATTGAGGTCATCCACGCCTCCCTGTGCGGCAAGCTTGGCGAGTTCCTGGGGCAGGTCGGTGTCGACCGTGTGTTCAGGCCGCTCGTGAGTCCTGAGGGCCTGCGCGCGTTCCTTGATCGGGGTCGTGATCATAGTAGGGGCATTTTCCTGTTTCCTGGGCCCGAAATGGGCTCCATGTCGGCAGGACAAGCCTGGGCGGAACTCACTTCCAGGTCGGCAGTTCGGGGGCCATAACCTGAAACTGACTGGCGCTTGCGCTTGCCATCGGTTGGGGTGCCCAAGGTTCAAGTGTACAATTTGGATTTTGGCGACAGCGAATTTGAGGTGATTATATACACCGAATTGCTTGTATCCCACACAAACAGATTCCCTGCAATGAGATGAGGCGCAATGCGCAGCTCCCCGTGATCAGGGAATCAGGATTCGTGACACTTCGTGTCGGAATCCTGCCTTATAGCTACCCACCTCCACCCGCTCCGCCCAAGGGGGGAAATCCTCCCCGCGCCGCGCCCTCCTCGCAGGGAACCGCTGGCCTCCCCCACCTGACCTCCTCCCACCCGGCCTTGCAGCCCGACTTGGCATGACCTCGCGCAATCAGGGCTTCACTGAGCGCATCGCATTCGACAAGCCAACCGCTCTGCGAATGCTGGCAGCAGCCTCGTCCACGCGACGCCATGCCCCCCACCCCACAAGCCCCCGCGGAAACGCCCGCCCCGCTTCCCTCCCCCGCCTACCGCTTCCGCGCCTTCATCAGCTACCGCCACGCCGACAACGACCCGCGGCGCGAAGGCTTGGGCAACCGCTGGGCAGACTGGCTCCACTCCCAATTGGAAAACTTTCGCGTGCCTCCCGAGCTGATCGGCAAGCAGGGGCGCGGCGGCATCCCAATCCCACCACGCATCTACCCCGTGTTCCAGGACGAGAAGGAGCTGCCCACCAACGCCGACCTCGGGGCCATGGTGCGCGAGGCGCTCGGTCAATCCGAATTCCTGATCGTGCTCTGCTCCCCGCGCGCCGTGGAATCACGCTACGTGGATGAGGAGATCCGCCACTTCAAGCAACTCGGACGCGGCCACCGCATCCTTCCCCTCATCCTCGCGGGCGAGCCCAACGCCTCCGAGGGCAAAAAGGGCTTCGCCCCCACGGACGAGTGCTTCCCCCGCTCCCTGCGCTTCCAGGTGACACCCGCCGGCGAAGTCCTGGAAGGTACCCGGGACATCGAACCCATCTGCGCCGACCTGCGCGGCGAGGGCGGCAGGGAATCGCGCATCGGCGACCGCGCCAGCGCCCATTTCCTTGAGCAAGGCAAGCTCAAGCTCATCGCAGGCCTGCTCGGCATCAACTACGACGAACTCGTCCAGCGCGACAAGCAGCGCCAGCTCAACGACGCCCGCGCCCGGCAGCGCAGGCTCGCCTACCTGAGCGCCGGCTTCGCGCTGCTGGCCCTCGCGGCCGTGATCGCCGGCGTCTTTGCCTGGCACCAGAAGGGCGTCGCCCAACGCGAACGCGACGGGAGCGAGGGACTCGCCAGTTTCATCGTCTTCGACCTGCGCGACCGCCTGAAGCCCCTCGGCCGCGTCGACCTCCTCGACGCCGCCTCCCAGAAGGCCCTCGAGCATTATCGCCAGCGCCAGAAAACCTTCATGACAACCGCCGAGCAGCGCACGCTCGCGATCAGTCTCATGAACATAGGCGACGTGATCGCCGCCTCCGGCCGCGGCGTGGAAAAGACCGAGCAGGCCTACCGCGAGGCCCTCGGAATCCTGCGCTCGCTTGCGCGCACACACCCCGGCGAGACCGAGCGACTGCGAGACCTCTCCATCTGCCTCGACGGTCTCGGCAAGTGCAGCCAGTCGCAGGGACGGGGGCCCGAGGCCGAGGCCTCCTTCAGGGAGGCCCTCGACATCTCCCGCACCCTCCTCGCAGCCGCCCCCACCGACGCACGCTGCCAGCGCGACCTCTCCATCTCACTGGACAATGTCGCAAGCGTCTGCCTGGCCCAGGGAAAGGCGGGCGAGGCCGAAGCCGCCTATCGCGAATCCCTCACCCTCAGGCGCACGCTGGCCGAGGCCGCCCCCCAGGATGAGGATGCCCAGCGCCTGCTCTCCATCGCCCTCGAAAACCTCGCCCAGCTCCAAGTCCTGCAGGGCAAGGGACCCGAGGCCGAAAGCGCCTACACGGAAGCGCTCGGCATCGCGAAGACGCTCCTGGAGCGGGCTCCGGCCGACGCGGACCGGCAGCGGGATCTTTCCATCTCCCTGGAAAACGTGTGCAAAGTCCTCCTCGCCGCGGGCAAGCTGAGTCAAGCGGAGGAAACCCTGCAGGAGTCGCTCTCCCTGCGCAGGCAGCTCGTCCGGGCCGACCCATCCAACGCGAATGCGCAGCGCGACCTGACCGTATCCCTGAGCGCGGCCGCGCAGATCCAGCACTCCCGGGGAAATGCCCCGGCGGCCATCAGCCTCCACACGGAGGCTCTCGCCCTGCGCCGCGCCCTTGCCGAGGCTGACAGCGGCAACGCACAGAAGCGGCGTGACCTCGCCTCCACCCTCGACCATCTGGCACAGTTGCACCTGGCCCAGGGTCACGACGACGCCTCCGAGGCCGCCTACCTCGAGGCCCTCTCGCTACACCGAGGCCTCGTGGCTGCCGATCCCGCCAACGCCGAGCTCCAGCGTGAGCTTTCAATCTCGCTGGACAATGCAGGGCAGCGTCAGCTGCGGGCGGGCAATGCCTCCGAGGCGGAACAACTCTTCCGGGAATCCTTGGGGATAGCCCAGAGGCTGGCAGCCCAAGACCCACACAGCGCCGAAAAGCAGAGGGATCTCTCCATTTCCATCAGCAACCTCGCCCAGCTCCATTACAACCAAGGCAGGCACGCCGAGGCAGCCGCCGCCTACCGTCAATCGATAGCCCTCCGAGAGAAGCTCGCCGCGCTGGACCCATCAAACACCCTCTGGCAAAAGGACCTCGAGAGCGAGAAAGCCAACCTGGGAATCGCCCTTGAAGCCTCGGGCAACAGGGGCCCCTGATCTGGTCAGGCCTTCCCTCCCCCTGTTCCGGACCTGACTCCGCCACCTCGGCGAACGCTCCCGCCGTCTCGCTTGAATGCGTCTGCAAATGATGAGCAGAGCAAAGTCGGAGCGCGCGCCCCCCCAGCCCTTGCGAAAGCAGGCCGTGCTGGTAATTCATTGTGCATCGCAGCTTTTCCCTGCGCGACGCCGCCCCCCCCCGGCCACCCCGAAACCTGCCTGCCTTGCCCCTGCCCTCCTGTCCCCATCCGCGTAGTCAACGATGAGACCAGAGCACACCTTGCGAAGCTCATTCCACGCCACAAGATGACCCCACTTTTGTTCACTTCCCCCATAGAGTGAACAGGCCGCCCCATACCCCGCCTGCCGTGCCCCTCCCCGGGATCCCC
The DNA here is from genome assembly GCA_023265535.1 of Opitutaceae bacterium. GTDB lineage: Bacteria > Verrucomicrobiota > Verrucomicrobiia > Opitutales > Opitutaceae > MWDT01. Next base: position 2,065 of record JAHFTI010000261.1, on the reverse strand, counting down.
ATGCACCCCAGGTATGATATCGGGCCGCGTCTGCTCCCCATACACATAACCCGTACCCGATAGCCAGGTCAGTCCCAACCCGAACAACCCATGAACCCGAAAATCAAGAAAACCGTTGCCACGCTGGCAATAACGGCCGCCCTCTCCGCCCTGCCCCTCAGCCTCCAGGCGCAGGAGGTTCCCGCCAAGCCCGCCCCCAAGAAGGAGACCCCCGCCGCCGCGAAGATCCCCCTGGAGAAGAAAGCTGACACTGAGAGCGCTGACGAAAGCGTGATCGAGCTGTCCCCCTTCGAGGTCACCTCGAGCAACACGGGCTACTTCTCCTCGAACACGATGTCCGGCACGCGCATGAACTCGAAGATCGAGGACCTCGGCCAATCCCTCACGGTGATGACCAAGGAGCAGATGACCGACTTCGCGATGTTGGACATCAACGACGTCTTCGCCCACATGGCGAGCACCGAGGGCACGAGCTCCTACTCCCAATTTGAGACCGACCGCACGGGTGCGGTGGTCGACCAGGTAAGCCTGAATCCGAACAGCGCCAACCGCGTGCGTGGCATCGGCAGCGCCAACATGGCGTTCAACAACTTCGCCACGACGAACCGGGTGCCGGTGGATCCGCTCTGGATGGAGTCGCTCGAGCTGAGCCGCGGTCCCAACGCCAACATCTTCGGCCTGGGCAATGCCTCCGGCACCGTCAACCAGGTGCCCGCCACCGCCAACACCTCCCGTGATTTCACCCGCATGGAGCTTCGTGGCGACAGCGACGGCGGCTGGCGCGCGTCCATCGACGCGAATGCCGTCCTCATCAAGAACAAGCTGGCGATTCGCGCGAGCTATGCGAAGGAGCACATCGGTTTCGTGCGCAAGCCCTCGGGCGAGGACCGCCGCCGCCTGAGTTTCCAGGCCAAGGCCAAGCCCTACAGGAACACGACCCTTTCGCTCTCGATCTTCAGCTACATCAACGCCGCGGTCCGCCCCAATTTCACGACCCCACGCGACTACTACACCGATTGGCTGGCCATGGGCCAACCCGGCTGGAATCCGATCACCAACCTGGTGACCATGGCCAACGGGCAGATCTACCAGAAGGGCGACCTGCCCTACACGCCCTCCTCCACCGCCCCCATTCCCTACACCGCGCAGCCCGGCTTCTTCGCCGGCGTGGAAAACCGCTCGGTCTTCCGTATCGGCGCCCCGGGCGAGGCCCCCTACTGGGCCCTGCCGCGCTACAGTTCCGGTGCCACTGCCACCACGGATCCGTACCCCTCCCAGACGGGCATCGGCCTCCTGAACTCGGGCGCTGCACAATCCTACACGGCCATCCAGCAGCCGCTCTTCAACTCCATCGTCAGGCCCATCTCCGACCGCTCCATCTACGACTGGACCAGCATCAACCTGGCCGGCAACAGCAAGGCCTGGGATGATGTGAAAATGTACCTGGCCCAAGTGGACCAGATCTTCCTGAATTCCTTCAAGCATACCCTGGCCGCGCAGATCTCCGTGATGCGTGAGGACGCCAAGCGCCTGGAAAACCAGCCCATGGGCCCGGCGAGCGTGAACAGCAATGTCGGCCAGGTTCAGGTCGACGTGAACCTATTCAACCTGGATGGCTCCAAGAATCCCTACTACGGCCGCCCCTACCTGAGGAGCAACGAGCCCTACATTCGTGACAAGCCGCTGGTCTGGGACACCGCCCGCGCCCAGGTGGCCTACAAGGTGGACTTCACCCGCGACAAGGGCCTGACCAAGTGGCTCGGCACCCAGCAGATCATTGGCTATTACGAGTACAAGGATCAGCAGAACCGCCAGTACACCTACCGCCATTCCGCCACGGCCCTCGAGACGCCTTGGCAGCTCAAGTATGACGCGCTGCGCACTCCCTTGGGCAACCGCGTGCAGCAGACCTCGGCCATCCCCGAGACGCGCTACACGCTCGCCCCAGGCAATTACGCCCGCATCAACGAGCAATACTACGTTGGCAGCACGGTTGCCGGCCCGATTGAATACGCCCCGAGCTACTTCCCGGAAGGCACCAAGGTCCCCTATGTGTGGGGCAATT
>JAHFTI010000260.1 GCA_023265535.1 Opitutaceae bacterium | reverse complement strand
CCAATTTCTGGATACCACCGAGCAGCTCGTAAAACGAGAAGGGCTTCTCCAGCGCGAGTCCGGGGCGCAGGAGGTAGTCCAGGTCGGGCTCCTCCCAGGGCATGCAGCCCGAGACAAGGATCGCCGGCATCGGGTTCATCCTCGCACGCAGGCGGCGCAGGAGGTTGACCCCCGAGAGCACCGGCATGTTGTGGTCGGTGATCAGCAGGTCGAACTTTCCGGCCACCAGCGTGCTCCACCCATGCTCGCCATCGTTTGCACAGCTCTCCGTGAACCTGCAGCCCCGGAGCATGAGCGCCAGCGAGTCCCGCACGGCGGCATCATCGTCGACCACGAGGATCCTGCCGCCCGGAGCGCCCCTTGCGGCCGCGCTGACGGCGGCCCCGGGGACAGCCTCACAAGGGGAGGCGGAGGAGGGCCTGGTGGCGCCACTGCGCGCATAGACGACGCCGTGCGTGCCGGAGACGGTCTTCTCGGCGGAGGAAATGACCTGCCTCGGTACTGGGTAAGGAGCGGTGGTGTTCATGGTATGTCGTTGGACGGCAGGTGAGGAGGGGCGCTGCCGACAAGGGCCACCTTAGCAGCGCCAGATCCAAATGGCATGGGGTGGTTCCCTCCCCTGCCCCAACGCCGCAAAACACGGAAAGGTAGGTCATCACCCCAGGAAAGCCTCCTCGCCATCCCAGTGAACCAGGTTTAAAAAGCACTGACGCGACTCCACCCACAGGAGTACGGAAGCACCCGTTCCACCGGTGCCGCGCCAGGGAAGTCCGCATGAAGAAAAACCAACCCACATTGCCACCCATCGCCGACGAAGCCCTGCGCCTGCTCCAAAGGACCCTCGCACGCCGCACCAAGGCCCTGGCCTCCTCCAAGACCCGGCTTCTCGCGGAGAGAAATCGCAGGCTGGAGTGCGAAAGGAAGAGCCGCGAGGCCGCCGTCGAATACCGGGCCCTCATCGTCAGCTCAAAGCTGATGTACGAGCAGTCCAAGAACCTCACCCATCGCTTCCTGCTCACCCAGGAGGCCGAGCGCAGGAAGATCAGCCGGGACCTGCACGACCAGGTCGCCCAGATCCTGGCCGGCATCAACGTCCAGCTTTCCATCCTGAAGGAAGCCTCCTCGCTCAATGGACGCGACCTGAGAAAGCGCATCGGGAAGACCCAACGCATGGTGCAGGTCTCCGTGGGCGTGGTGCATCGTTACGCACGCAAGCTGCGTCCCGTCATGCTCGACGATCTCGGCCTGATCCCCGCCCTGCGTTCCTACATCCGGGAACTGCTGGAGCGCTCGGACCTGGTGATACGCCTGAGCGCCTGCCCTTCGGTTGAAACCCTGGGAAACACACGGCGAACCGTGCTCTACAGGGTGGCCCAGGAAGCCCTCACCAACGTGATCTGCCATGCCCATGCCACACGCGCCTCCGTCGTCATTTGCGAGACGCCGGCGGGATTCCTGCTGAAGGTGCATGACAATGGCAGGTCCTTCTCCGTGGCAAAGGTGCAGTCCTCAAGGCAAAACACACGCCTGGGGCTCATAGGAATGCGGGAGCGGGTCGAGATGGTGGGCGGCCGCTTTTCCGTCGAGTCCGCCCCCAAAAAGGGAACCACTATCCTTGCCGAAATTTCGCGGACGCCAGCCAAGGGAAAGATCCCCGCATGAAGATCATCACCGTGCTCATCGCCGAGGACCACGCCGTTGTCAGGGAAGGGTTGAAATCCCTCCTGGAGCTTACGCCCGACCTCAAGGTGGTGGGGGAGGCTTCAAATGGGACGCAGGCAGTCGAACTGGCGGCAAAACTGCGGCCCGACATCATCCTCATGGACATCGCCATGCCGCAACTCAACGGCTTCGAGGCGACACGCCAGATCAGGACCAGTGCGCCCAAGACCAGGATCCTCATCCTCTCCGCCCATTGCGATGACGAGTACGTCGAGCATGTCAGCGAACTGGGAGCCTCGGGCTTTGTGATGAAACAGAGCACGGGTCAGGTCCTGATGCATGCGCTCCGTGAGGTTGCGGCAGGCCGCCCCTTCTACAGCCAACCCATCCAACTCCGCATGGCGGCGTCCCAACGCAGGGCGCGCGAAATGGGAAAACCCCTCGGCATAGCCAAGCGCCGCCTCACCTCGCGCGAGGCGGAGGTGCTGCAGCTCGTCGCCGAGGGTGCGGCCAACAAGCAGATCGGCGTGCGCCTGGGAATCAGCATCAAGACGGTGGAGAAACACCGCCAGCAACTCATGGACAAGCTAAACATCCATGACACTGCCGGTCTCACGCGCCACGCCATCGCGGCTGGAATCATCGAGAGCTCGAGCCAGATGACGACGGAGTGAGCGGCTGGCTTACCTTAGTTCTTGCCCTCGATCTTTTCACCGACGTGCTGGACGTCACGACCGAAGCCCTTGGTGGTCTGGCAGCCGACACAGAGGAGGGAGAGCACTGCAAGCACGAGGATGCTGGCGAGAAACGGGGAAAGGGTGCGTTGGGAGGGAGTTTTCATGGGTGCTGGAAGGAGGAGGCTGGAGTCGATCTGGCCCGCGCCTGGGATGCCCGGCGGGAAAGGGGCGCGGCCTGCAATGTGCAGGTCGTGTTGATGATGCGCCCCCCGGGCAATATCCGCCATGGGGTGTAACCCACCGTGAGGCCGGTCTCAGACCAGGAGTCCGGGGCGGGGCAGGCGCCGAAAACGGGCGCCCCCCGCCCCCCCCACCCTACTCCATTGCCGCCAACACCTCCTCGAGCGGCACCGTGGCAAAGCGCGTGGCGAAATCGGACACCGCGTAGGGAATGATCAGGACCTCCCCGTGCAGCATCGCCCCGCACGAATACACGACGTTAGGAACGTAGCCCTCACGCTCGTCCTCCATGGGCGCGAGCAACGGCTCCCTGAGCCGGCCCAGCACCTTCGTGGGATCCGCCAGGTCGAGCAGGAAGGCCCCGATCGAATACTTCCTCATCGCCCCCACGCCATGGCTCAGCACGAGCCAGCCGCGAGGGGTCTCGATGGGCGACCCGCAATTTCCCAGCTGAACAAACTCCCAGTAAAAGGTCGGCTTCAGGAGCAGTTTCGCCGTCCGCCAGAAATGCAGGTCCTCGGAAAACATGATGAAGATGTTCTCGTTGTCCTGCCGCGAGAGCATGGCATAGAGGCCGCCGATTTTCCTCGGGAATAGCGCCATGCCCTTGTTCTGCACCGCGGCCCCGCAGAGCGTCATGAAAGTGAACTCCTGGAAATCGCGCGTCTCAAGCAGCTGCGGCATCGTGGTCCGTCCATCGTAGGCCGTGTAGGTGGCAAAATAGGTCCAGCTGCCATCCTCCCTGCTGAAGCGCACGAAGCGCACATCCTCGATGCCGTGGCTCTGGCTGGGGGAGCGGGGAAACAGCACGCGCTCCGACATGCGCATATCCGCCGGGAAACACACACGGTGATTGGAGAGGGCCAGGGTCAGGATAGCCGCTGAGGCCGCCTGCACCCCCAAGGGATCCAGCGGCAGCACCTGATTCTGCACGAGCAGCAGCGCACTCTGAAGTTCCGCGAGGGTGAATTCCTCGCCGAGCACCAGCAGGACCCGGCGCGCATAGTCACCCGCGAAGCCCATCTCCGCGAGCTGAAGCTCGAAGCGCGCCTTGGGGAAGCGTGTGTCCGTGACAAGCCTCGGCTCGGTGACAAACCGTGTGGGGGCGCTGATCGTGACCTGGTTCGCAGAGTCCACCACCCCCGTGCGGAAGGTGATGGAGGAGATGTGCCCCTCGCCGGTCGCACGCAGGCTCAGCACGAAGCGTGTGCTCCCTGCAGGCAGCTCGGTCTGGTCGGGATGGACGACGACGCAGGGATTGAAAAGTGCGGCTGCCTCCAGCGAATACTCGTGGGTGAAGTAGGCGCCGATCACCAGTCTTCTCGCCTCGCTCAGGTCGAGGTCGGTCACAAGCTGCGGCCGCACGTATTCAAAGCGCTCAAGGAACAGGTCCTTCGTCTTCTGGTGGCGCCCCGAAAACTCGGTCATCACCTGGGCCAGCAGGACCGCGATGTCCTCCTCGGAAAGCGCCAGGAGGCGAGCAATGATCTTCACGATGCGCTGCTCGGTCGCCGGCGTGAAGGGACGGATCAGCACGCGTGTGCGATCGGGATTGATGAAGATCCCCGTGCGCGAGACGTGAATGGCAGGCCTGGGGCTGGGGGCACTCATGCACGCCCCTCAGCCGTCGCGACTTCTCCCGCCGGCACGGGCACAGGCACGGGCACGGACATGGACACGGACATGGACATGGGCACGGGCGCCTCCACCTGCAGGAGCTCTGCCAGGGCCAGGTGGAAGGCCAGTGTCGACTCCGCGCCCTGGTTCTCGTTCACACGGTCGAAATGCAGGGCATCGCGGCAGCCCCCCGTGCTCTCGTCGTAGAGCGCGCGCCCGAGGTCGTTCCGACCAAGGAACCAGGCAAACACGCTGCGTGCCGTTGCCAGCCAGGCGGCTTCCCCCGTCACACGATGCGCAGCCAGGCAGGCGGCCACGGTGGCCTGCACCTCGATGGGCTGCTGGTCAAAATGGGCGCGTGTGCCGTTGCGATGGCAGAAGCCCTCCGAGCCGATGGGCTGAAAGCCTCCGGAGGCCGAGCTCTGGATCTGCACGAGCCAGCGCAGGGCGCGCAACCCCGTCTCAAGCAGTTCCCCATTCCCGAGCGCAGCCCCCGTGATGATCAACGAGTGCGGCAGGCGGGCATTGTCGTAGGTGGCGTCATCCGCAAGCCAGTGCCACTCGCCTCGCGCGTGCTCGGCAAAGCGTTTCAGCAGCCGTGCGCCCAGGTCCGTGCGCAGCTCCCTCGCAAGGCCCTCGGAAGGCCTCAGGGCGAGGAAACAGTCCAGCCCGAGCAGCGCATAAGCCCAGGTGCGCGGATGGACCGTGCGGGAAGTCCCTGGCAGGGCCTCCAGAAACAGGCGCACCGCCAATGCGGAGTCGGCCGGATGCGTGGCCTGGTGGGAACAGGCCCCCAGTGCCCAGAGTGCGCGGCCCTGGCAGTCCTCCGAAAAGCCCGTGTCCAGCCAGCGCCGGTCATAGCCCAGGAAATTGCGAAAGCTGCGGGCCTCCGGATCGAGCGCGAAGGACAGGAACGCAAGATAGCGACTGACGAGTCCGCCCGCAGGAAAGCCGGACTTCTGGAACGCGGGCTTCTGCCAGAGCAGGGCCAGCACCAGGGCGCGCGCATTGTCATCCGTGCAATAGCCGTGCACATAACTCGGGGTCGAGAAGAGGGAGTGTTGCAGCATGCCCGTGGAATCTGTCAACCGCAGCACGTGGTCGGGCCTGATGGCAGGCAACGCGTGGCCGGTCTTCCCGCCGGAACGCTTCCGCTGCGTGGAGCGGAGCAGCTCTGCCGCGGCGCGCTGGGTGCACGCACGCGCAAAACTGTCGCTGTAGTGTTCGGCCGCTTTCCGCCACACCATGCCGCGCCCCAACTCGTAGGCACGCCTGCCCATCTCAAGGCGCCTCGGGTTGTCCCGCAGGAGGCCGCACACCTCGCAGGCGATCGCCCCGCTGTCCGAGAAGGACACCAGCACACCTCGGCCCTCGGCGAGCAATTCGGAGGCATGCCAGTAGGGGGTGGAAAGCACCGCTTTTCCTGCGCCGAAGGCATAGGCGAGGGTCCCCGACACGATCTGCTGCTCGTTGAGGTACGGGGTCAGGTAGAGGTCCGCGGCGCCGATGAAGTCCTTGAGTTCCTGCAGGCCGACATAGCTGTTGTGAAACAGCACATGGCCTTCCACGCCGAGCTTGGCCGCAAGCGCCTGAAGTCCCTCGCGGTAAGCTTCTCCCTGCTCACGCACCAGGCTGGGATGGGTGGCCCCGAGCACGAGATAGGTCACCGTGGGAAACTCCCTGATGATCCGGGGCAGCGCCTCGATCACGTTCTCGATGCCCTTGCTCGGTGAGAGCAGGCCGAAAGTCAGCAGCACGAGACGGTCGCCGAGCGAAAGCTGCTCCTTGAAACGCGCCGGTGACTCGTAGGGCATGTCATGGATCCCGTGTGCAATCAGGTCCACCTTGGCGGCGGGCACGCCGTAGATGTCCTGCAGCAGACTGCGCCCGCGCTCCGTCATCACCACCACGCGCGCCGAGGCGTCGAGCACCTGCGCCAGCACCGCGCGCTGGTCCGCGTTGGGCTCCCGCAGGATCGTATGCAGGGTCGTCACGACCGGTTTCTCGAGCTCCCGCAGGAAGTGCAGGAGGTGAGCGCCGGCGGGCCCGCCGAAAATTCCGAACTCATGCTGCAGGCTTACGACTTCCACGGTGCTCCCATTCAGCGTGGCCGC
>JAHFTI010000259.1 GCA_023265535.1 Opitutaceae bacterium | reverse complement strand
GGCAGCGGGATCAACGCAGGGGGGGGATTGAGGTACTTCAGGTTGGCCAGCTCGGTGTTGATGCCCTCGATCTGCTCCTTGAGCTCGCTGCGCTTGAGGCGTCCTTCGGGGAAACGCATGGCCTCGGCCTTGCAGCGCTGAGTGCCGTCCCAGAGTTTCCACGGGGTCTGGCCCGGCAGGAAGGTGTTGAGGAGGGGCTGCACGAGCGACTTCAGTGAGAAGCGCATCACTGCCGCCAGCATCAGCGGGAGCACCAGCAAGGGGATGTAGAACGGCCCAGGCCAAGCCAGAGACAGGATCGAGGTGAGCACCACCCAGGCCGCCAACACGATGCCGATGCGGCCAAACCACCAGATGCCCGCGTTGAGGCTGCTCCCCAGGCGATTCCAGAAGAGGGCATGGGCCAGCTGTCGCCCTCGCTGGTGCAGTTTCCCGTACTCGCGCTTGGACCATTCCTCGTGCGTCACGAAGGACAGCTTGGAAACATTCGGAATCAGCCAGGTCAGGATGAGTGTTTCCTCCGGCAGGCCCCTTTCGCGCGTGAACAGCTCCTGGATGTCGGGCTTTTCGCTGCAGGCGTAGGTCTCGTGGAGCTTCCTGATCTGCTCAAGCCAGAAGGAGGGCGACTCGAAGGCGAGCACCCAGATCTTGGCCACATCTGCGATGCTGTTCTTGGGCAGAAGCTTGAGGCGGGTTGCGAGCGCGATTGCTCGCGCGGCGAGCTTGGATCCCTCGCTGAGCACACGGAAGGTCTCGAAATCCGACTTTTCGAGCGGCCCCAGCACGGGAGGCGTGGACAGGATCTGGACGATCGAGAGTTGGTCGCCCTTGCCGTCCTCCGCCGCAAGGATGTCCTTCAGCGTGGAACTGTCGACCCGCTTGCCCCGCCACACGAAGGCGCCGCCCGCCAGGCGGTGGAGTGCGATGGCCACGGCGAGTTCCCGGATCAGGTTGACATTGAAGTGGCGCAGGTCGGGGGCATTCGCGATCGCCATGCTCTCCTCGATTTTCTGGGCATGGATGCGCAGGTTCGGCTGGTCCCTGATGAAGCTGATCAGCGTGTCGGGATTGTCCCTTCGCATGAGCTGGTCGGGGGCCAGCTCCCAGTTTGCCTCGCTGCGAAAGGCCTCGGCCGCCTCCGGGATGGTGTACGAGCGGCTGCGCCACTTGAAGAGGCGCTCGCCGCGTGCCAGCTTGTAGCGCTCGCTGGGCGACTCGCCCTTGATCCACTGGGCCACTTCCTCTCCCGTCCAGCGTGCATCGCGGGCGCCCGCCAACAGGCCCATCAGGAGGAGGTCAATGCGCTTGTCCATGGGGGGCATCGCCTCGACACCTCCGGCGCGTGTTTGTCCGTGCGCCTTTTCGAGCAGCAGTTTTTCCGCCTGTTCACGTTCCTCGGTGCCGCTGCGGTCGAGCGCATGGTCGAGGAGGTGCTCAAGGATGTGTCGTCCCAGCACGAGCTCCTGTACGACACGCCCCACCGACCACCAGTCCCAAGCCTTCATCGCATCCCCCGGGGTCTGCCTGAAGAGGCCTGCGCTTTCGGGTGGCGCATAGAAGGGATCGCCCGAAATCTGGATCATCTCGGTGCGGTCGAAACGCACGCTGCGCTCGAGGCCGCCGACGACCAGATGCGGCGGGCCCTCCTCGGACTTTTCGACGTAGATGCAGTCCGGGCAAAGGTAGCAGTGGGCCACGTTCTGCTCGTGCAGGGCAGCCACCGCCGCGTGCAGGTTGCGGATCCACAGGTTCAGGGTCGCGGCCGGGGGCGGCCCATTCTTGGCCAGCCACGCCCTTAGCGTGATTCCGTCGGGCAGGTGGTAAACCTCGTAGCGATTTTCCAGCACGAGGCGGCTGTCCCTGGCCTCGGTGATGTGCGGGGTCTTGACCTGATGGAGCTTTTCCCACGCCGCATCGCGCATGTGGTCCATAGTGACCACCATGATGATGAGGACATGCTCGCAGGAGGCGGGGTGCAGCGCGGTCCACGCCTGTTCCGCATCGAACCACCGGATCGCACTTTCGATGTTGTAGGTGCCCATCCAGCGTTGGCCGACCACGGGGGAGCGGTCGCCGTCCTCCGACCCTCCGGTGCCGGGTGAAGGCTGTGGTGGAGGGGTGGACTCGGGAGGCAGGGGAAGGTCGGGAGGGGGCATACCGAGGGATGTCGAAGTGCTGACTTCAACAAGTCGGCCCCTTGGGCGGGCAACTTAAGCGGCCTGCCGCCGCAAAAGTGAAAGGAGCAAGGTATTAGCAGCCTAGGCGCGCAGGCGCCCGGCGGCCAATTCGGACAGGAAGCTGGCGTAGGTCTTCTCCACTCCTTCGCGCAGGCCGATGCTCGCAGTCCAGCCGAGATTCCTCAGGCGGCTGACATCCATGAGCTTGCGTGGAGTGCCATCGGGTTTCGTGCTGTCCCAGGTGATCTTGCCCTGGAAGCCGGTCACGCTGGCCACGGTCTCGGTGAGTTCGCGGATGGTGACGTCGGTGCCTGTTCCGACATTGATCCAGTCGGGCGGATTCTCCAGGCCGGCGACAAAGGCGCAGGCGTCCGCAAGATCGTCGACGTGAAGGAATTCACGTTTGGGAGAGCCCGTGCCCCAGGCAACGACCTCGGGGCGCTTCTCCTGGGCGGCCGTGTGGAAGCGGCTGATCAACGCCGGCAGGACGTGGGAGTTCTGCGGGTGGTAGTTGTCGCCGGGGCCGTAGAGATTCGTCGGCATGGCGGAGTGGAAGAGCACCCCGTATTGCTTGCGGTAATATTGGCAGAGCTTCAGGCCGGTGATCTTGGCAATGGCGTAGGCCTCGTTCGTCGGCTCAAGGGCGCTCGTCAGCAGGCAGTCCTCTGTCATGGGCTGCGGGGCCAGCTTCGGGTAGATGCAGGAGCTTCCCAGGAAGAGGAGGCGTTTCACGCCGGCGCGGTAGGCGCCGTGGATGGTGTTCGAGGCGATCGCCAGGTTGTCGAAGAGGAATTCCGCCGGGTAGGTGTTGTTCGCATGGATGCCGCCGACCTTGGCGGCCGCGATGATGGCCAGGTCGGGTTTCTCCGCCTCATAGAAGGCCTGAACAGCGGTCTGGCTGGTGAGGTCGAGTTCCTTGCGGCTGCGCAGCAGCAAGGTGACTCCGGGCTGGTTCTGGAAGCGGCGAACGAGGGCGGAGCCCACCATTCCCTGATGACCGGCGATGAACAGTTTCATCACAGCACCTTGGCGATCTTGGCCTCGCGCTCGGCGAGCTCGAGGTCGGCGTCGACCATGATCTTGACGAGCTCCTTGAACTTCACCTTGGGCTCCCAGCCCAGCTGCTTCTGGGCCTTGGCGGGGTTGCCGATGAGCAGGTCGACCTCGGCGGGGCGCTCATAGCGCTTGTCGTAGTCGACATACTTTTAACAGTCGAGGCCGAGCAGGCCGAAGGTTTCCTGGCAGAATTCCTTCACGGAGTGGGTCTCGTTGGTGCCCACCACGTAGTCGTCCGGCTGGTCCTGCTGGAGCATCAGCCACATCATCTCGACGTATTCCTTGGCGTAGCCCCAGTCGCGCTTGGCGTCGAGGTTGCCGAGGTAGAGGCGGTCCTGGAGGCCGCACTTGATGCGGGTGGCGGCGCGGGTGATCTTGCGCGTGACGAAGGTCTCGCCGCGGCGCGGGCTCTCGTGGTTGAAGAGGATGCCGTTGGAGGCGTGGAGGTTGTAGGACTCGCGGTAATTGACCGTGAGCCAGTAGGCGTAGAGCTTGGCGCAGCCGTAGGGGGAGCGGGGCCAGAAGGGGGTCTTCTCCGTCTGGGGGATCTCCTGGACCTTGCCGAACATCTCCGAGGAGGAGGCCTGGTAGTAGCGGCATTTCTTCACGAGGTCGGCCTCGCGGATGGCCTCGAGGATGCGCTGGGCACCCAGGCCGACGACGTCGCCGGTGTACTCGGGCACATCGAAGGAGACGCGCACGTGCGACTGGGCGCCGAGATTGTAGATCTCGTCGGGCTGGAGATTGTAGAGCAGCTTCACCATCTGCACGGAGTCGGCGAGGTCGCCGTAGTGCAGGAAGAGGCGGTTGCCGTTGGCGTGCGGGTCCTTGTACAGGTGGTCGATGCGGCTGGTGTTGAAGGTCGACGCACGACGGATCACGCCGTGGACTTCGTAGCCCTTTTCGAGGAGCAGTTCTGCGAGGTAGGAACCGTCCTGGCCTGTGATACCGGTGATGAGTGCGCGTTTCATTGCTTTGTTGTGAAAGTGTTTGGATCGGCACGCCCAGGGGCGTGTGGAGGATTTATCGATAGGAAGGGGCGCCTTTTAGTCCAGTGCTGAATTGCCTAAATTCCGCCTAGTGGTTGCCATTATTATCCATGCTCACGATCGGGAGGAGTCGTGATGGGCAATTGATTAAGCGTTGCAGCGGAGGGGGTAGTATCAGGGGACCCTAAGGCCGCCGCGGTACGAGCGGGCGCGTTCGAGGCGTGCCTGGATTTCGAGGTAGTCCCGGTTGGCGAGGGCCGAGGCGAAGGCCTGGAGCTCGTCCTGGTATTGGTGCAGGGCGCGCAGGATCTCGTCGCGGTTGTGCTCGATGATGGCGCGCCAGATCACGGGGTCGCTGCCGGCGATGCGGGTGGTGTCGCGCAGGCCGCCGCCGGCGTAGTTGCGCCAGGCGTGGTCCTTGGTGTCCAGGAACTGGCAGAGCGTGGAGGCGAGGATCTGGGGAAGGTGGCTGATGTGCGCGACGATCTCGTCGTGCGTGTCGGGGCTGGTGGAGACCACCTGCATGCCGAGGTCCTGCCAGAAGGCGGCGACGGCCTCCACGGCCCCCGCGTTCGACTCGGGGAGGGGTGTGATGAAGCAGACGCGGTTCTCGAACAGGGTGGCCGTGCTGTGTTCCCAGCCGTTCTTGTCGGAGCCGGCCATGGGGTGGGCGGGGACGAAGTGGGTGTCGGCGCGGAGGGCGGCGTGGCCGAGGCGTGCGATGTCGCCCTTCACGCTGCCGACGTCGGTCACGAGGGCGCCGGCGGGGAGGGCCGGGGCGATCTGCTGGGCGAGGGAGGCAATCTTGTCGACGGGCGGGGCGAGGACAACGAGGGAGGCCTCGCGAACGGCCTCCTCGGGCGTGTCGACGACGGCGTCGCAGAAATCCTGGGCGCGGAGCTGGAGGCGTGTCTCGGGGCGGCGGGACCAGAGGACGATGCGGCGGGCCAGGCCGCGAGCGCGTGCGGCACGGGCCACGGAGGCGCCGAGGAGACCGGGGGCAAGGATGGTGAGTTGTTCCAGCACGGGGGGACTATAGAAACGAGAAAAGCGCGCGCGAGAAGCGCGAAGTTGGCCGAGTGCGGGAATCTGGCGGGCGGCGGGCCGGTGGTATGTGTGTGTGGGGGGGGGGGGGGGGCCGCCCGGGCCAGGGTCAGCCGCCGACCTTGAAGCTGGAGCTCATGCTGAAGACGGCGCTGACGATCGCGAAGGCGATGAAGGCGACGAAGGCGAAGACGCCCAGCATGAAGACCGTGGTGAGCACGCGGGTGCCGGCGCCCAGCTGGAGGGAGATGCGCTTCTGGTAGGTGCGGGCGATGTCCTTGAGGCTGGGGACGATGTTGCCCGTGTTCTCGCCGACGGAGAGGCGATCGAGGATGAGGTCGGGGAAGCAGCGGGTGCGGCCGAGGGCGGCGGAGAGCGCCTCGCCCTCGAGCACGCGGCTGGAGGCCTCGGCGAAGGCCTCGCGGTGGATCACGTTGGTGATCTGGCGCTCGGTCATCTTCAGGGCCTCGGAGGTGGTGATGCCGTTCTCCAGGAGGATGCCCAGGGTCTGGGTGACGGCGAGGACGGTGCGCGAGGCGGCGAGGCTGCCCAGGAGCGGGAGCTGGAGCGTCCAGGTGTCGATGCTGCGGCGGCCCGCCTCGGTCTTGCGCCAGCGCCAGAAGGAGACGGCGGCGAGGATGCCGGCGACCAGGATGAAGACGCCGTAGTGTAGGACAAAGTTGGATACGCCGATGAGCAGCTGTGTGGAGGCGGGGAGCTTGCCGCCCAGCGAGCTGAGCAGGTTCTGCATCTTGGGCAGCAGGTAGAACAGGAAGAAGAAAATGACGCCGGTCGCCACGAAGAACATGAACACCGGGTAGGCGAGGGCGGAGATGATCTGGGCGCGCAGGGCCTGCTGCTCGGTGAGGTGGTCGATGAGGCGGCCGAGGGTGTCGTTGATAGAGCCCGTGGCCTCGCCGGCGGCGATGAGGTTGATCGTCGAGGTGTCGAAGATGTGCGGGTAGGCGGCCATGGCCCGCGAGAGCGGTGCACCCTCGCTGATCTGTTCCCAGAGGCCCTGGCAGAGGGCGCGCAGGGCGGGCTCCTTCAGGCGCACGGAGAGCA
>JAHFTI010000258.1 GCA_023265535.1 Opitutaceae bacterium | reverse complement strand
TGGCGCATCGCGACCACATGCACGAGAGCGGCAGCGATGCCTTCGACGAGGGGCTGAACCTCCTCGGACGCGTGCTGATGGTGCTGGCAATGGTGGCGGCCTGCCTGATGTACATCCACCTGGAGGACCCGGAGACCCTGCGCAGCAACAGCCGCGTCGGCCTTCTCGCCCTCGTGCTGATCATCAACCTGGCCCTGGTGCGGCTCACCTATTCCCTGCTCAGCGTCGACTTCTTCCTGCACGACACCACCTGGGCCGCCACGCTTCCCTTCCTCGCGCCCACGGCGCTTGCGCCCCTGATCGTGGCCATCCTCATCGACGTGGGTTCGGCCATGTTCATGGCCCTCTTCATCTCGCTCTTCACGGGTGTCATCTACGGCAACCGTTTCGATGTGCAGGTCCTGACCTTCCTCGCCTCGGTCGTGGCCATTCATGGCTGCCGTTCCGTACGCCAGCGCGGAAGTGTGGTGCGCGCCGCGACTGCGGGCGCCCTCGTGCTCAGCTTTACGACGCTCCTGCTCGGACTCGTGGGGCAGACCCCCTTTGGAGTGCTCATGCGCCAGATGTGTGCAGGCCTCCTCACGGGCATCGTGACGGGTGTCGCCGTGGTGGGCCTTCTGCCCGTGCTCGAGTCCCTGTTCCGCAGGACGACGGACATCACCGACTACAATCATCCCCTGATGCGCACCATGCAGATGGAGGCGCCGGGCACCTACCATCATTCGCTGGTGGTGGCGCAGTTGTCCGAAAACGCAGCGGCTGCGATCGGTGCGAACCCCCTGCTCGCCCGTGTGTGTGCCCTCTATCACGACATCGGGAAGACCGAGTGCCCCGAGTTCTTCAGCGAGAACCAGAGTGGCTCGCGCAATCCCCATGATCAGCTGCCTCCCGCCGAGTCGGCCCGCATCATCCGGGCCCACGTGACCGACGGCCTCGCGCTGGCCCACAAGCACAAGCTCCCGTTGGCTGTGCGCGAGGTGATCCAGGAGCACCATGGCCGCACGCTGATCCGCTTTTTCTATGTGAAGGCCCGCCAGCAGGCAGGCCTGGGCGACAGCCGCGCGCCCCTCCCCGAGGCCCCTGCCCCGGTCCCTGCTGCCAGCGTCGACGAGGCGGATTTCCGTCATCGCGGGGAGCTGCCGAGCTTCAAGGAGAGTGCGATCATTTCGTTGGCCGACTGCGTGGAGGCGGCCTCCCGGTCGCTCAAGCAACTCACGCCCCAGGGCTTGAACCAGCTGATCGACACGATCGTGAATGAGCGCCTGAGGGAAGGTCACCTCGACAAGGCCCCCATCACGCTGGCGGAAATTGCGAAGGTGAAGGAAAGCTTCGGCTTCACGCTACTGAACATGCTGCACAGCCGCATTGAGTATCCCAAGCCCGCCGAGTCAGGGGCCTGACAGACTCTGGCCGCCCGCCCAGGCTCCGGTGTGAGCCGGATGGGCACCCCAAATGACAACCCTCCGCGGTTCGCATCCGCGAAGGGCTTTCTAATGAATGAATAGAGTTCTTGGGGCGGTTTTGATTTAACGCTATTTTACCGGTTGAAGCCCCAGCCAACATGGCTCATCAAGGGAGCCGAGGCCGTTGCCCGGCCTTCCTCTCCCCTGAACCGCCCTGGATTCACCTGCCTGTCCTGCCTGGCCGCATCGCGTCAAGGCGGCCCTCAGGTGTTTCCCTTGTATCCCTGCTCCGAACCCCTCCCCTAATGAACCTCTGCCGCCACGTTCTCGCCGGCCTTCTCGTCGCCGCCGGTCTCGCCCTGCCGAGCCTGCACGCCGTCCCGAAGGTCGATCTCAGCCGCATCACGCCCGTCCCAGCCGACCAGACCATTCCGGTGCTCGATTTTGTGCGCGCCCCGCTGATCTACTCGGCCCGACTCAACGACTCCGGAAAGCTCGTCGCCGCCATGGTGTCGGATGAGAAGGACCTGCGCCGCCTCATGATCTATGACATGGAGACCAAGGCGCTGAACATGCTGTCCGGTTTCGACGGCATGGAGATCACGGAATTTCATTGGCTCGATGAGAACGGCCTCATCTATCGGGCCGGCGGCAGCAATCTCTACTACGCCAAGGCGCGCGAACTGCGCGTCAGCTACCCCCTGGTGCGGGGCGTCAATTTCAGCTACCTGGGCCGCTCCGACGACAAGCCCATGCAGCCCTGGATCTGGAACCGCCAAAAGGGTTGGGATGAGTATCGCAACACCGGAGCCCAGCGCATCAACGCCGCCCTCGATGCAGCCGTCACGAACAAGAAGGATGAGGACCTCACGAATGAGCACGTGATGAAGTTCTTCGATCCCCCTCCCGGCGATCTCGGTGGCGGTTACTTCCTGGACAAGGACGGCGAACTGGCGTTCGGCACCAGCTTCGTCAACGGCGTCCCGAGCCTCTACCTGCTCGACGGGAAAACCTGGGTGAAGAGCGTCATTGATCTCGACCAGACCGCCGTCATCGCGGCCGGCAACCAAAAGGACGAGCTGCTCGTGCGCGGTGCCCGCCTGCAGTCCAAGCCCAACGCCGTGAGTCTCGTCGATGCACGCACCGGCGAGACCAAGGCCCAGCTGCTGCAGGATGACAGCTACGATTTCAGCGGCTACGCGTACCATGATCCCCAGTCGCACGACATCATCGGCCTGATCTACTCCCGGGCCTACCCGCGCACGCTCTGGTTCACGGACTCCTACAGGAAGCTGCAAAAGCAGCTCGAGGCCCTCTTCCCGCGCCAGTTCGTCCAGATCATCAACAGCAACAAGGCGCAGACCCTGTTCCTTGTGCAGACCTGGTCCGACCAGCATCCGTTGACTTATCACTGGCTCGACACGACGAAGAATGCCATGGGCCTGTTCAAGTCCTCACGCCCCTGGCTTGAGGCTTCCCGTATGCAGCCCACCCGGGCCTTCAAGTTCACGACCCGCGATGGCAAGAAGCTCGACGCCTACCTGACCCTGCCAGCCGGTGCCTCCAAGGAGAAGCCCGTCCCGATGGTGGTCCTTCTGGGTTCGGGCGAGTGGGAGAACCAGGACTGGGGCTTCGACCCCAAGGTGCAGCTTCTCGCCAGCCGCGGCTATGCCGTGCTTCAGCCCAACGTGCGCGGCGCGCCGAAATTCGACTGGATGTTCCCCCGCGAGGACCGCTGGGAATTCCTCAAGATGCAGGGCGACGTCATCGAGGCGACCAAGGCAGGCATCGGCATGGGCATGATCGACACCGCCCGCGTCGGCATCATGGGTGCAGCCAATGGCGCCTACCTGGCGGCAGGGTGCGCCGTCGAGGCCCCGACCCTGTTCAGCTGCCTGGTGGCGCGCGACGGCATCTTCGACATGGGCAAGCAGATGAAGGAATTGAAGTGGTACCAGTTCCACCAGCCCAACTATGCCTACAACGCCCGCTACATGGGCGACCCCTCGAAGGCAGAGGAAAAGTACGCCGCCATCTCCCCCATCCGACACCTGGACAAGATCAAGGCCTCCACCCTCGTGATCCAGAACAAGAACACGAACAGCCTCTACACCTCCGACGCCCGTTCGCTCGTCTCAGGACTCAAGGGGCGCAACGTCCCGGCGGAGCTCATGATCTACGAATATTGGGGCATGGGCGAACGCATCGTCGACGTCGAGGTTTCCATCCACGAACGCATCGAGGCCTTCCTTGCGAAGAACCTCGGCTCGGGCGCTTCAAGATAAGCTTGCCCTTGGGCCCGCGCTTCTGTTCCTGATGCCTTGCAACAGGGGATTTCAGACCCGCGTTGCAACGCGCCACCATGTCTCTCATCCCCTTCTCAAGCCAGCTTATCGCGGACGTCGGCATTTCCTTCGGTGACGAAGGCAAGGGCCGCCTCATTCCTGAGGTTGTCGAGGAACTCCTCCACACTCCCGCCTCTGTCTCGACCGTGCTCAAGGTCAATGGCGGCGCCAATTCCGGCCACACCGCCGGCGGCATCAAGCTGAACCTGCTGCCCGCCGGTGTGGTGGAGTCGAGCGTGAAGTACCTCTGCCTGGGTGCCGGCGTCGTCGCTGATCCGCGCAAGATCTGGTGGGAGACCCTTCCTCTTGAGAAGCGCAATTTCTCGATCCTTTCGCGCCTGCGCATCGACGAGCGCACCCTCGTTTCCGACCTCACCCACCGCCTGCTCGACCTGGCGTGGGAGGACTACCGCGTGAACGTGCTCAAGGAGGAACCGCGCGGTTCCACCGGCCGCGGCATCACCCCGGCCTACCAGGATGAGGTCGGGCAATGGCAGGTCTATTACGCCGACTTCCTGGACACGCGCGAAAACTACGCGCGCAAGCTCGCCCAGCGCGTGGCCCGCGCCCAGAGCATCATCCGCCACGTCTGCCAGGTCAGCGAGGCCACCTGGAACTCCTTCTTCGACAAACTCACCGCCGCCGAGCAGCGCGCCAACTCCGAGGCCATCGAGCAGGGCATTTTCACGAAGGAAGATTTCGACTTCACGCGCTTCCGCGGCGAGGCCCCCTTCGCGATCAACCTGGAGGCCCTGACCGAGACCTACTGGAAGGCTGGCTCCTCCCTAGCCGCCAACATCGCCGAGGTCCGCGAAATCATCCTGGGCGAGCTCGGCGCCGGCCACAGCATCATCGGCGAGTTCGGCCAGTCCTACTGGCTCGACAAGCGCAATGGTTTCTCGCCCAACCAGACCGCCTCCCACACCTACACGCCCGAGATCTTTGAGAGCGCCGGCGTCCCCGTGCAACGCGTGCACACCTTCGGCGTGGCCAAGGCCTACGACACCAAGGTCGGTACCCACACCTTCCTCACGCAGATGGACGAGGCCCATCCCCTCTCCGTCATCCTGAAGAAGATCGAGTTCGGCACCAGCACCGGTCGCCAGCGTATGGTCGGCTGGTACGATGCCGTGGAGAAGGGCGATGCCCTCCGCTATGGCGGTTACCAGGATCTCATGATCAACAAGCTCGATGCGCTCACCTATGCCGGCGAGTGGAAGGGCGACCTGCTGATCTGTTCCGCCTACGAGGATTCAAATGGCCGCCGCTACACGCACGTGCCGCGCAACGAGGCCATCCGGCGCACCCTGCGCCCCGTCTACACCGCCCACCCGGGCTGGAGTGAGGACGTTTCGGGGGTGCGCCATTTCAAGGACCTTCCCGTGAACGCCCAGCGTTACGTCGCCGCCATGGTGCGCTCGCTGATCCAGGTGGCCTATGGCGACAAGCTGCCGGCGCAGCTCCCGAATCTCCGCTACCTGGGGGTCGGTCCCCTGCCCTCGCAGCTCATCAAGGACGTGCCTTCCACGGCGGAATTGATCAAGCTCTGAGAAACCATTCCTTTTGTTCCTGCAGGGGGGACCTCCCTGCCGGAAAGCGGCCCAAACAAAGCCCTCCTCCCCATGTCCACCCTGAAGCGCACACCCCTACGTGATTTTCATGCGGCCAACGGCGGCCGCCTTGTCGACTTTGCAGGCTGGGAAATGCCGGTGCAGTACCGCAGCATCCTCGAGGAGCACAAGGTCGTGCGCCGCGCCGCGGGCCTCTTCGACGTGTGCCACATGGGTGAGGTGGACCTGCGCGGACCCGACGCCCTGGCCTTCCTCCAGAAGCTCGTCACCAACGACTGCTCCAAGCTCTATCCGGGCCGCGTGCTGTATTCACCGATGTGTTACACCGACGGCGGCACGGTGGACGACCTGCTCGTTTACAAGCGCGCCGACGAGGACTATTTCCTCTGCATCAACGCGGGCAACATCGACAAGGACATCGCCTGGATGCAGGAGCAGGCCAAGGGCTTCAACCTGACGCTGACCAACCGCTCCGACGACTATGCGCTGCTCGCGATCCAGGGCCCGAAGGCGGCCGCGATCGTGCAGTCGCTCACGGGCGCGAAGCTCGGGACGATCCGCTATTACCATTTCGGCGAGGGCACTGTCGCCGGCATCCAGTGCATCATCAGCCGCACCGGCTATACCGGCGAGGATGGCTTCGAGCTCTACCATGCCGCGTCCGAGGCGAACGCACTGGCGGCCGCACTCATGGAGGCGGGCAAGGCCCACGGCATGGAACTCGCGGGCCTGGGCTCGCGTGACAGCCTGCGCCTCGAGGCGGGCTACCCGCTCTATGGGCATGAGCTGAGCGCCGAGATTTCCCCCATCGCCGCCGGCCTTTCCTGGACCGTCCGCTTCGACAAGGGCGAGTTCAACGGCCGCGCCGCCCTGCTGGCGCAGAAGGAAAAGGGCGCCGCACAGCGCGTCGTCTTCTTCCGTACCGGCGATCGTCGTATCGTCCGTGCGGATACACCGGTGCTCGCCAATGGCGTGCAGGTGGGGCGCGTGCTTTCCGGCACGCTCTCGCCCATCCTCAACGAGGCCATCGGCTCGGCGCTTGTCGATGCAGGCG
>JAHFTI010000257.1 GCA_023265535.1 Opitutaceae bacterium | reverse complement strand
GGCGGGGCTGTGGGTCTGAGTCCCACACAGCGGAGTCCCGGATCCGAAGTCCTGGCCCCTCCGCCTGCAAGGGGGCTTTTCCCGGGGGAAAGATTCTTTTCATCACCCGCGGCAAGGACTTGCCTTAGCCTGCTGGCACATTTGCCGGTGTCTGCCGGTCAGAGAAGCGCACTTGCCCCATGAAACCTTTCTTCTCCCTTCTCGCGGCGGGCCTCCTGGCCCTTGGCTCCGCCGCCTTTGCCCAGGTCGACGTCCAGCAGATCGTCGTTTCGCAGCCGCTCCGCAATCTCGTCGTCGATTCGATCCAGGCTCAGCCTGACTATGCCGCCGCCTGGATTCCGGGCCACTGGCTCATCGCTGAGGGGCAGTATGTGTGGGCACCCGGACGCTGGGTGTATCCGCGCCCGAACACGGTCTGGATCCCGCCCGAATGGGAGCCCTGCAGGGGCGGCTATGCGTTGCGGCCCGGCTTCTGGACCAGCACGGCGGAGATAGAGCTGCGCGACATTGTTTTTCCGACTCCCATCAAGGACGTGTATCGTGTCTCGGATCGCCCGGGCCCCGATTTTGTCTGGGTCGCCGGCTACCATGCCCTCCACGGCGGGCGGGCGATCTGGGTGCGCGGCCATTGGGAGCGCCGTCCCTTCTCCGACGCCTGCTGGATCGCCCCCGAGTGGCGTTCCAAGGGGCATGCCAAGGTGTTTGTGCCGGGCCGCTGGGAGCGCGTGCCCGCCCCCGGCAGCAGGCGTGACGACGACCACCATGGTCGCGGACCGCAGCTGCCCGGCGGCCGCGATTCCGTGGGCATCCATATCAACCAGGGCGGCCTGCACATCGATGCCCACCTTCCCCTTGGCAAGGTCCGCATCACGCAGGCCCCGCCCGCCCCCCGCTCCGAGGACCGCAACCTGCGCAATCGCCCGCCCTCGAAGCAGCACGTCTGGATCGCCGGCTACTGGGTGTGGCGTGGCGGCCGCCACGAGTGGGTGAACGGCCACTGGGAAAGACCCCCCACGGGCCGCCGCTCCTGGGTCGAGCCCCGCTGGGAACACCGCGGCGGCGAGTATTTCTTCATCGAGGGCTGCTGGCGCTGATGCAGGCCTTGTTGTGCCTTATCGGCAGCGGCTGGCATTCCTTTTCGGTCCTTCATATGTGAGAACCACTCCGTGTTGGCGGGGGCGCTGCGGGCCTGCTGTAGTGACGCCATGAATACCCCCGCGAACGAGGCCGAGCTGGAGTCGTTGTTGGCAGAGCAGGTGCGCCAACTGGTGCCCGTGTTCCTGCAGGAGAAGGCCTGTGCCGACATGAGCTCGGGCAATGCGGCCTTCCTGGTCATCGGGCGCGGCGGGCGCATCGCGGGGCAGGTCTTCGGCACCGAACAGTCTCGTGGGCGCTGGTGCCTCGGCATCGCCCTGCGCAAGGCCTCGCAGGTCTGGGCCACGGGCCATGCCACGGGACGCTTCGAGGAGCTCGTCTATGCCGGCAAGCTCAACGAGGGCGACTTCGGCCTGCACCGGCCAGATCTCATCGGCTGGGAGGGCGGCGTGCCCCTGCGTTGCGCCGATGGCACCCTGGTCGCCGCGGCCTTCTCGGGTTTCCCGGGGGAGCGCGATGTCGCCATCGTCAAGGAAGCCGCCGCACGCGTGCCCGGCCTGAGCCTGGGCTGAGCTTGTGGCGCCTGCGAGCTGGGCGGGTCCTGCAAGGGCCCGGTCGGGCTCGCAAGGCTGCAGCCGCCTCTATTCCTGGTTGCACCCCTTGCACTCTTTCCCCGCCTCTCACTCCCGTCTCCTCACTTCTCCGGCTTGTCCTCGTCGGGGTCCGCCTGCACCAGCGGCGCGGTGCGCCAGTTGAAGGTGATTGTGAGCAGGCGGAAGACGAAGGTGAAGAGGCAGGCGAGACCGCCCGCCAGCGCGGGGGCCATGCCGGTGAACTGGGTCAGTGAGAAGAAGACCAGTTCACCCGCCAGCGCCACGAGCACGTAGAACTGGCCGGGCTTGAAGACGAGCGGCACCTCGCCTGCCAGCAGATCGCGCAGCAGGCCGCCGCCGGCGGCATTGATCACGCCCACGAGGAGCGCCGCGGGCATGGAGAGGCCGAAGGAGAGGGCCTTTTGCATGCCGAAGACGGCGTAGGCGCCCAGCCCGACGGCATCGACCACCGCCACCACCCGCTTGAAGTGCTTCATGCGGTAGCCGAAGATCGCGCCGATGACCGCCGCCACGGCCACGGTGCTGATGTAGCGCGGGTCGGTGAGCAGCGGGGTGGGGGAGTTGGAGGGCAGGAAGACCCCGTCGCGCACCAGCGCGCCGCCCAGGCCCGTGGCGAGGGCGAGGAAAAAGATGCCCACGATGTCGTAGCCGCGCTTCACGGCCATCAGCGCGCCGGTGAAGGCGAAGGTGAAGGTGGCGGTGAGGTCGAACCAGACCGGGAGTTGGAAGGTGGCTGCGTCCATGGGGACTGTGCGAGGGAGGCGCGGATACTGCACCAGGAAGGGCCGTTTGGAAACACAATGCGTCAAATGGCCCGTGCGGCGTGCCGAACGGGACGGGCGAAGCGGCGGAGGGTGTCAGAGTGCCGAGGAGGCACTGTCGTGGCGGGGCTCTCCTGCCGAAACCCGGAGGTGGGCGGGTGTCCGCGGGCCTGTTCCTGTGGATGAGGAGTTGCAGTGCGTTGTCGGCAGGCGCCCGAGGTTCGGGCACCGTCCCATTTTCCCGTTTGCAGAGCCCCGCCCCCCGCCCTATGCACGGAGCCAACACACACCACGTCCATGGGTTTCAAACTGATTTTCCGCACCGTCCTGTTCCTCGCGATCCTCTTCGTCATGCTCTACGTCGGCATGACCAACACCGCGAACATCCCCTTCCGCTGCGACCTCATCTCGCCGAAGCCGATCGTGCAGCCGGCCGCCATCATCTACTTCGTCATCTTCGCCATCGGCGTCGTCGCCGGCACCCTCTTCAACGTGGGCGGCGGCAAGCCCTCCAAGGGCTCCTCCTCAAAGGGCGGCAAGGAGAAGTGATCCGGGGCCGGCCCGCGGGCCCCTGGCGCGCAGCCCCGCGCGCGTCCCTCCCAGGTGAGTAGTTGAATTTCCACTACGGGCAGGCGGCTCGCCGCCGGCCTCGGGGTGGCCTGCCCCCGACGCCTCAGCGGCAGAGCAGGTTGTCGAGCACGATGGCCGCGGCCACGCCGGCGTTGAGCGACTCCGCCCGCCCGATGCGCGGGATTGTAACCAATTTGTTGATACACGCGCGCACCGCAGGCGACGGGCCGCGCCCCTCGCTGCCGATGATCACCACCGCGTCGGGCACGCGGCCCAGGCGGTGCACGTCCTCGCCGTCGAGGTCGCAGCCCAGCACAGGCACCGGGCAGCCCGCGAGCGCCGCGGGCAGGTCCACGCTGAACACGGGCACGCGCGCGAAGGAGCCCATGCTGGCGTTGATCACCTTCTGGCTGTAAAGGTCGGCGCAGTCGCGCGAGAGCAGCACGCGCGGCAGGCCGTACCAGTCGGCCAGGCGGATGAGCGTGCCCACGTTGCCCGGGTCCTGCAGGCCGTCGAGCGCGAGGCTCAGGCCCTTGGTCAGGGCGCCCGGGGGCAGCGCCGCACGCGTGATCGCACCGAGCGCGAGCACCGGCGAGGGCGTGGGATAGTGGCTGATGCGCGCCATCTCGTCCTCGCTCACGCGCGTGGTGCAGTCCCCCTCCCACGCAGGCGTGGCGTACACCTCGCGGAAGGCCTGGCCCGCCGCGAGCAGTTCCGACACGACCTTCGGCCCTTCGACAACAAAGAGCCCCTCCGCCTCTCGGTGCTTTTTCTCGCGCAGGGAGCGCAGGCGCTGGACTTCAGACTTGGTTAGCATGGGGGGATGGAGTCGGTAGAAAGGCGCCGGGGATCAGGCGAGGGAACCCTGAATTGAATGGCCACCATCGTCGGGATTCTCGCTCCTCACTTCTCGCTCCTCGCTTCTCATTTCTCACTTCTCAGAAGATCAGGTGCTTCACCGTGAGCCCCTTGTTGATGAGCTGCTTGAGGGCGTCGATGCCGATGCGCAGGTGCTGGTCGACGTGTTCGGCGTCCACCTTGGCGTCGCTGGCGGCGGTCTTGATGCCCTCGGCGATCATGGGCTGGTCGCTGACGAGCAGGATCGCCCCTGTGGGGATCTCATTGAAGAACCCCGTCATGAAGATCGTTGCGGTCTCCATGTCGATGCACAGGGCGTGGATCTTCTGGAGGTAGGTCTTGAACTCCTCGTCGTGTTCCCAGACGCGGCGGTTGGTGGTGTACACCGTGCCGGTCCAGTAGTCGCGGCCGTAGTCTCGGATCGTGGTCGAGATGGCCTTCTGCAGCGCGAAGGCGGGCAGGGCGGGCACCTCGGGCGGGAAGTAGTCGTTGCTCGTACCCTCGCCGCGGATGGCCGCGATGGGCAGGATGAGGTCGCCGATGGTGGCGCGGTGCTTGATGCCGCCGCACTTGCCGAGGAAGAGCACGGCCTTGGGCGGGAGGGCGCTGAGCAGGTCCATGACCGTGGCGGCCGTGGCGCTGCCCATGCCGAAGTTGATGATCGTGATGCCGCCCGCGGTGGCGTTGGGCATCGGCTTGTCCTTTCCGCGAATGGGCACGCGGTGCCATTGCGCAAAGAGCTTCACGTAACGTTGGAAGTTCGTGAGCAGGATGTAGTCACCGAATTCCTCGAGAGGCACGCCCGTGTAGCGCGGGAGCCAGTTCTCGACGATTTCGCTTCTGGTTTTCATGCGCCGCAGCTTGGGGGACTCCGCCACAGGAAGCGAGTCGCGAGGCACATAAAAACTGCGGACTGCTTGCGATGTGAGCTTCCTCGGGGAAGGAGGAGGCTCTGCGGGCCAAGGCTGGGGCTGTTGTGGTGAACAGGGCTGAGCTGACAGCGAAGAGAAAAGTTTCGGAACGCCCTCTTGGCCACTTCCGCTGGAGCCCGCCTCTGTGGAGTGCCGGAGGGCACGACGGCGTGCAGAAGCTTTTCGCGTTGCGATCAGCCGCCGCTTACCCTGTCCAATCAGCCCTGCGCCGGTGCCAGTTGGTTCGCGGTGTTCAGGTGCTCGTCGCCCGTGTACTTGTGCGACTGCTCGTCGGCATGGTAGCTGGAGCGCACGAGGGGCGCGCTCTCGACGACCCCGAAGCCGATGGAGAGGCCAAATTCCTTCCAATGCTGGAACTCCTCCGGCGTGGCCCAGCGGTCGATCGGCAGGTGCTGCGCGGTCGGCTGCAGGTATTGGCCGATCGTGAGGATGTCGATCCTGTCGGCCACGAGGTCGCGCAGGCACTGCTCGACCTCCTCCTGGCGCTCTCCCAGGCCGAGCATGATGCCCGTCTTGGTGGTGAAGCCGCGCGCCTTCGCATGGCGCAGCACGGCGCGCGAACGGTCGTAGCGGGCGTGCACGCGCACCGGCTTCTGCAGGCGCTCCACGGTCTCGACGTTGTGGTTGAAGATGTCGGGCTTGGCGTCGAGGACCGTATCCACGTCCTCCATACGCTCCTTGAAGTCGGGCACGAGCACCTCGATCGCGGTGTTCGGGTTCTGGTGGCGGATGGCGCGGATGGTGGCCGCCCAGACGGAGGCGCCGCCGTCCTTGAGGTCGTCGCGCGCCACGCTGGTCACCACCACGTGCTTGAGGCCCATGCGCCTGACCGCGTCGGCCACGCGGGCGGGCTCGCCGAGGTCGGCCTCGAGCGGGCGGCCGGTCTGCACGGCGCAGAAATTACAGGAGCGGGTGCAGATGTTGCCCAGGATCATCACCGTCGCGGTGCCGCGGGACCAGCACTCGCCGAGGTTGGGGCATTGGGCGCTCTGGCAGACCGTGTGCAGGGAGCTGTCCTCCACAAGGCGGCGCACGGCGTTGTAGCCGGGACCGGAGGGAAGCTTTGCACGAAGCCAGGCGGGTTTGCGCGAGATCTGCATGGGAAAAGGGAGAAGGAAAGCCCTCCTTGGCCGGAGTGCAAGCGGATGTCTGGGGGAGGGGGCGACAGGCCTCGGCGGAGCGTTCGTCCTGAGCCAGGCTTCTGTTGGAGCTGTGTGTGGCAGCGGAACCCTGGACCGAGACCTGCGCCTGAGTGCAAGGTCCGCGGCCTGCGCTTGCGCTTAAGCTCCTCAAGCAAAGGGGAATGGGGCCTGCTGCTCACCTGCAGCCTGGGCCTCGGAGTGGCCCAGGCGGGGTGCGGCCCAGCAGGAGTGTTTAAAGACCCAATTTCTAGCTGCCAACATTATGGCAATTAAGCTGTCATTTTCTGTGTAATTAATAAAATGGTATTAACTTGGGAGGCTCCCCTCAAAAAGGAGGGTGCCCCCCCTCAAGGACGCAGGTTTTCCATGTCGCCTCTGATGCCATTTTCCAGATGCGCCACTACTG
>JAHFTI010000256.1 GCA_023265535.1 Opitutaceae bacterium | reverse complement strand
CACAAAGAGGTCACCGGCACCACCCTCCGTCTTGCCTCCTGCGCCGCCTCTGTCACTTCTCTGGGGACGCCCCATGCCCCCCGCCGCCCCAACCGCCCCCAGCATCCTGCATCACCTGCGGCCGGGCCCCCTGCTCTACCGTTTCTGGCATGCCCCGGTCTCAGCCCTGCGGGAGTCGCTGCGACAGGGAGGCCCGCTCGTGCAACACCGGGTGCGCCAGGGCATGAAGGCGATGGAAAGTTCCGTTTCCACCCTCGTACCCCTGTGTTTCGATCAGGCCGCCGCCCCCCTGTCCCCCCACCTCCTCACCGGCGCGCGCTTCTGGTACCAGAGCGCCTATTGTCTCCAGAGCCTTTCCTTCCATTCACGACGGCCCCTCGCCCCGGTCATCCATGACGACGGAAGCCTCCAGCCCCACCAGGTGGCCGAGCTGCGCCGCCTTTTTCCCAGCCTGACGCTGGTCACCGGAGGCGAGGCGCGTGCCAGGCTGGACCAGTTGCTTCCCGAGTCCCGCTTCCCCACCCTGCGCGAGCGCTGGCGCGCCTACCCGCACATCCGAAAGCTACTCGATGTGCACCTGGGCTCCCAGGGCTGGAAACTGGTGCTCGATTCGGACCTGCTCTTCTTTCGCGCCCCGAGCCTTCTGGTCGCCTGGTGCGACGCCCCTGACCGCCCCCTGGTGGCCACGGACTGCATGGAAAGCTATGGCTACACACGCCCCCTGATGGCCCGGCTCTGCGGCCATGAACCGGGAGCGCGCGTCAACGTGGGCCTCTGCGGCCTGCGCAGCGAGGACATCGATTGGGAACGCCTCGAGCACTGGACCACCACGCTGATCCGCGAGGAGTCGACCCACTACTACCTCGAGCAGGCCCTCACCGCCATGCTCGTCGCAGGACGCCCCGTCCTGCAGGCTCCCGACTCCGACTACCGCACCTTCCCCACTCGTGAGGAGGCGCTCGCGCCCACCGCGGCGATGCACCATTACGTGGACCTCTCAAAACGCTGGTACTTCAGTTCCTGCTGGCGTGACTGCATGGGAGCCCAAGCCCCGAGAGCCAGGGCCTGACCATGCTCGACGTCTGCCTCATCGCAACCGGTCATGTTTCCACCACACCGCGCCTGGTGAAGGAGGCCGACCGCCTCAGTGCGGCGGGCTATCGCGTGCGGGTCGTCGCCTCCGACCATTTCGCCCCTGCCAGCCGGCTCGACACCGCAATACTGGAAAAGTCGCGTTGGAAATGCACTCGTGTCCCCCTGTCCAGGACTGCGGGGGCACGCCTCACACGCCGCCTGACTGGCTCATTCTGGCGCCTGCTGTGTCGCTGCGGCATGGACAGCCAGCCGCTTGCCTCTCGCGCCCTGTCGGCGAGACACGCCCTCTTCGTGCGCACCGCGCTGGAGAAACCGGCGCGACTCTACCTGGCGCACGGCCTGCCAGGCCTCTGCATCGCCGCGGAGGCGGCGCAAAGGGGCCGCGCACTCCTGGGCTTCGATGCCGAGGATTGGCACAGCGAGGAACAACTCCAGTCTCAACTGCGCCCGGGCGAACCGGACCTGCGACGCCTTGTCGAAGCCAGGCTGATCCCGCGTTGCCGCCACCTCACGGCGGCTTCGCCCCTCATCGCCCAGGCCTACGAACCGCTCTGCCGCTCGGAGATGCTGACGGTGCTCAACGTCTTCCCCCTGGAGGAGGCTCCTTCGGCCCCCGTGCCACACTCGGAGCGCAGCCGCACCCTCTACTGGTTTTCACAATCCATCGGAAACGACCGCGGCCTCGAGGCCATCGTGCGCGCGATGCCCCTGCTGCCCGCCGACTGGACCCTGCACCTGCGTGGCATTCCCGTGCAGGGTTACCCCGACAGCCTCAACGCCCTCGCCAAGTCCCTCGGCCTCGCCGGTCGTATCAAGTGGCTGGATACGGCAGAGGCGGCGGAGATGGCAAGGCTCTCGGCCCCGCACCGTGTCGGCCTCTCGACCGAGGCACAGGTGCCGCCCAACAGGGCGCGCTGCCTGACCAACAAGCTCTTCACCTATCTCCTCGGGGGCCTCCCCGTCCTGCTGAGCGACACTCCCGCCCACCGCCTCATCGCGCCCGCCCTCGACGGCGCCGTCAGGGTCGCCCGCCTCGAGGATCCCGCCGCCCTTGCCGCAGCGATCCGCGAGCTCGACAGCCCCGAGGCCGCGGCCGAGGCTTGGCGTCTGGGACAGAGCCGCTACAACTGGAATGTCGAAGCTGAGTTTTTCCTGCGGCACATCGCCAAGACACTGAACGCCCCAGATGCGCATCCTCCTCACCGCTGACCCGGAGATTCCCGTCCCACCGCTCCACTACGGCGGCATCGAACGCATCGTGGATGCCCTGGCCCGTGGCTTGGCGGCGCGCGGACACGAGGTGGGCCTGCTGGCGCACCCCGGCTCGGTATGCCCCGCAGCCAGGTGTTTCGCCTGGCCAGGTGCCTCCTCAGGCCGTGCCTGGGACACCCTGCGCAACGCCCTGACCCTGCGCCGAACCGTGCGCCACTTTGCGCCCGGCCTCGTCCACAGCTTCTCGCGGCTCGCCTATCTCGCCCCCCTGCGTTTCCACACGCTCCCCAAGATCATGTCCTACCAGCGCCACACCGGCCCACGGCAGGCGCGCTGGGGGCTGCGGCTGGGCGGGCCCTCCCTGTCCTTCACGGGGTGCAGCGAATTCATCTGCAGCCAGGGGCGCCCGGGCGGTGGACGTTGGGATCCGATCCACAACTTTGTGGAACCCTCCCAGTTCACCTTCACGGAAACGGTGCCCCACGACGCCCCCCTCCTCTTCCTGAGCCGGGTTGAGCGTATCAAGGGCCCCGACCTGGCCATCGCCATCGCCAGGGCTGCAGGTCGCAGGCTGATCATCGCCGGCAACCATGCCGACTCCGGGCCGGAACACGCCTTCTGGGAACGGGAGATCGTACCCCACCTCGGGCGCGACGGCATCGACTATGCCGGCCCGGTGGACAACGCGGCGAAGTCCGCACTGCTTGCCAAGTCCGCAGCCCTGCTCCTGCCCATCCGCTGGGACGAGCCCTTTGGCATTGTCTTCGCCGAGGCCTTCGCCGCCGGCACACCGGTCATCACCACGCACCGCGGCGCCACCCCGGAGATCATCACGCACGGCGAGACGGGCTACTTCGCCGCCACCCTTCACGAGGCGGTCTCCGCCGTCATGGCCCTTCCC
The DNA here is from genome assembly GCA_023265535.1 of Opitutaceae bacterium. Classification (GTDB taxonomy): domain Bacteria; phylum Verrucomicrobiota; class Verrucomicrobiia; order Opitutales; family Opitutaceae; genus MWDT01. The sequence continues at coordinate 3,171 of JAHFTI010000256.1, read as the reverse complement.
TCCCTCAGCCGCCGCCGCTGCCGCGAGGAGGCGGAGCGCCGCTTCTCGGCCGGTAGCATCATCGCGGCCTACGAGGCCCTCTACCTGCAGCGTCTGGGCACCCGGGGGACAGCCACATGAAGCCGCCGCTGGTCTCGGTCATCATCCCCTGCCACAACGCCGCCCCCTGGCTGGCCGCCACACTTGAAAGCGCGCTGGCGCAGAAGGCCGCGCCGCTGGAGGTGATCCTCGTCGACGACGCCTCCACGGACGGCAGTGTCGCCATCGCGGAAACCTATATTCCGCGCGGCCTGGTTCTCCTGCGGACCCGACACCGCAACGCCTCCGCCACGCGCAACGAGGGCTTGCGCGCAAGCCACGGGGATTTCATCCAGTTTCTCGACGCCGACGACCTGATCTCCCCCGACAAGATCTCCTCCCAACTCGAGCTCCTCTCCTCCTGCCCACCGGACAGCCTCGCCTCCTGCCGCTGGGGCCGTTTCACGCAGGATCCCTCCTCGGCCCGTTTCGTGGACACCGCCGTGTACCGCGATTTCACACCGGCCGATTTCCTCATCCTGTGCGCACACGGAGGCCACATGATGCACCCCTCCGCCTGGCTCTGCCCCAGGGGACTGCTCGAGCGCAGCGGTCCCTGGAACGAACAGCTCAGCCTCAATGACGACGGCGAGTTCTTCGCACGCGTGGTGCGCGCCTCCTCAGGCATCCGCTTCTCGGGCGAGGGCCTCTCCTATTACCGTTCCGGTGTTCCGGGCAGCCTGAGCGCGAGGCGCGACGAGGCGGGGCGCCGCTCGCAGTTCCTGTCGGTCGAGCTAATCGGCCACCAGCTCCTCGCCGCCGAGAACTCCCCGCGGAGCCAGGCCGCCCTGGCCGACCTCTACCAGCGCTTCATCCACGACTTCTACCCCTTCCCTCCCGACCTGATGAAGCTGGCCGAGGCACGGGTGCGCCTGCTGGGCGGCTCCGACCTCAAGCCCGCGTTCGGGCCCCGTGCGACGCTCCTGGCCCGCCTCTGCGGCTGGAAAAATTTCCTGCGCCTCCGGTTCCTCCTCCAGCGAAAATCCCGCTCCCCCCGTTCGTGAAGAAGCTGCTCATCATAAGCCCCTCCTTCCCCCCGATGAACGCGGCCGACATGCAGCGTGTCAGGATGAGCCTTCCCTACTACGCCGAAAACGGCTGGGAGCCCCTCGTGCTCTGCGTCGACCCCGCCTGCCAGAGCGCCCCACGCGAGGAGGAACTCGTCGCCACGGTCCCCCCCGGCCTCCGCGTCATCCAAACGGGCGCCCTTCCCCTGCGCCTGTGCCGCCTCCTCGGCGTGGGCAACCTCGGCCTGCGCTCCTTCCTGCACGTCGGCCTCCGGGGCCTCGCCCTGCTGCGCCGCGAGACGCCCGACCTCGTCCTCTTCTCCACCACCCAGTTCGCCCTCTTCCCCCTGGCGCGCCTCTGGACCGCGCTCACGGGCGTGCCCTGTGTCGTGGACCTGCACGACCCCTGGGTCACCGACGCCTATGAGCTGCCCGGCGCCCCGCGCCCGCCCGGCGGCTGGAAATACCGCTTCGCCCGCCTCAGCGCGCGCCTGCTCGAGGGCTGGAGCTTCCGGCGCCTCGCCGGCATGATTTCCGTATCCGAAATTTACCTACAACAGCTCCGGGCGCGCCACCGCTGGTTCGCGGTCATCCCGGGCGCCGTGCTCGGCTTCGGCGCCAGCGAGGCCGACCTGGCGGCGGCCCCGCCCCCCACCGCCGGCCCCCGCCCCTCCACCGTCTCAATCGTTTACACCGGCGCCTCCGGCCCCTGCCTCAACCGCCTCCTGCCCGAGTTCCTCTCAGGCCTCGCGCTCCTCCGCAGCCGCGATCCCGCCGCGGCCGAGCGCCTCCGCGTCCACTTCATCGGCACAAGCTATGTCGCGGCAGGCGAGGGACACCCCTCTGTGCTGCCCCTCGCAGCCGCCAAGGGCCTGGGCGACCTGGTCCTTGAGACTCCTCACCGGGTGGGCCACCTCGAATGCCTCGCGCACCAGCGGGATGCCGACCTGCTCCTCCTGCCGGGCTCCACCGACCCGGCCTACTCGCCGTCCAAGCTCTATCCCTACATCCTCTCCGGCCGTCCCATCCTGGCGCTGGCCCCGCCGCACGGCGTCCTGGCGGCCCTGCTCGCCCGCCTCCGCTGCTCACGTTTCATCGCAGTCGACCCCGCCTCCGCCCCAGGCTCCGCGGCCCCGCTCATCTGCGCCGCCCTCGCCGACGCCGCAGCGGGCCTGCCCGTGGAAAACCTGGCCTTGAGGGACAACGAGCTCTTCCGCGAGGAATTCCTCGCCCGCAGCCTGGTCCGGCGCCAATGCGCGTTCCTTTCCGGGGTCTTGAAATCCTGGCGGGACCCGGCACCAACAAGCCAAGCATGAACGATCACGCCACAGACAGCCGCGAGGCCCAGGCCCCCTTCGGCGCACCGCTCGCAGGCCCCAACAACCTCTTTCGGGGCGGGGTGGCCGTGCTCATCGCAGGCCTGGCCTACTACGCCGTCTTCGCCCAGGTGCGCGATCCCCTGCACCTGCTGCTCGGCCTGCTGATGTTCGCACTCTCGCTGCTGCCCGCGCTCACTTGGACCCGCACCCGCCAGGCCCAGATCCCCATCTTTGCAATCCTGACCCTCACCACGCTTAACACCTACGCGCTCCCCCTGCTCAATGGCCATCAGGACCTGAACCGGTACAGCATCGACACCATCACGCGCGGGGCGGTCGCAGTCCTGCTCTTCCAGTCCGTCATGATCATCGCGCACAGGCTCGTGCGCGTGGAAAGGGGACAGGGGGACTTCTATGAACGCGAGGTCATCGACGACGGCTCGCGCCCCTGGCTTCTGGCCGGGCTCACCCTGGTGAGCGCGTATGCCGTCGCCAGCACGCTCACCACCCTCATCCCTGGCGAGATCAACAGCGTGCTCCGCGCCATGTTCTCCGGCCTTGGAATGATCTGCACCTTCGTGTGCATGCGCGATTGGGGCCGCGGGCGTCTCCAGGTCGGGGCGCGCATCATCGTCGTCAGCCTGCTGCTCGTGCAGGTCATCGCCTACTTCTCCACCTTGGTGATGGTCACGGGCATCTCCCTCATCTGCCTCGCCCTCATCGGCTACGTCTCGGGAGCCCACCGCATCCCCTTCATCACCATTCTA
>JAHFTI010000255.1 GCA_023265535.1 Opitutaceae bacterium | reverse complement strand
TTCCGAAGCGGATCATCGTGGTGGGAATGCTCAGTCCCCGGGCTGGGGCCTGCGCAACACGGGCAAGGCTACCTTGAGCGCAGCCGTGAAGACAAGCATGCCGAGAGCCCAGATGCCGGCCGTGACCTGCCACTCGATCAGGCTCGGCCAGTATTCGACGAGCTCATGGAGCGTGGAGGGAATGAAGGCCGGGATGATCAGGCCCATGCCCTTCTCGATCCAGATGCCGCAGAACGACAGCACGCAGGCGACACTCAGCCAGGCCGGGCGCCCGGCCGCTCCCGGCCGCAGGAACATGACGGCCGAGACCAGGCCGAGCACGATGCTCCCCCAGATCCAGGGAGTGAGTCCGTTGGCCCCATGGAGCCCGAAGAACAGGTACCGCACCGACACGGTGTGGGCGCCGCCCGCATAGAGCTCGGTGAAGAGCTCCGACACGACCATCAGCAGGTTGATGAGCAGGGTGACGCGGATGATGTTCACGAGCACCGACACGGGCCTGCCGCCGATGTGCACCCCGGCGAGGCGGCGCAGGAGCTGGAGCGTGAGGATGATGAAGGCCGGGCCGGAGACGAAGGCGGTCACGAGGAAGCGCGGGGCCAGCAGGGCCGTGTTCCAGAAGGGGCGGCCCCCCAGGCCGCTGTAGAGGAAGGCAGTGACGGTGTGGATCGATATGGCCCAGAAGATCGAAAGGAAGACGAAGGGCAGGTACCAGCGCGGATCCGGGCGCTCGCCGCGGAAGCGCGTGTAGAGCAGGTAGCCGCAGATGTGGAGATTCAGCAGCAGGTAGCCGTTGAGCACGATCACATCCCAGGTGAGCATCGAGAGCGGCCAGTTGAACACGCCCACGCCGGGCATGAGGTGCCAGAAGCGATCGGGGCGACCGAGGTCGACGACCACAAAGGAAATGCTCATCACGATCGCAGCGACCGCGAGCAATTCACCGACGATCGTGACATCGTGCATGTCGTGGTCATGGTAAAGGTAGGCGGGGATCACCATCATCACGCCGCCTGCGGCGAGGCCGACGCAGAAGGTGAAGTTGGCAATGTAGAGGCCCCAGGAGACGTGGTCGCTCATGCCCGTCACTGCCATGCCGTCGCGCACCTGCACCGCCCAGGCGTGCAGACCGACCAGGGCAATGAAGCTCAGCAGGATCATCCAAGCGTAGAACCAGGGGCTGCCGTCCGTGGCGGCCACGACCGAGCGCCAAAGGAATCGAGGGTAGCTGGCAAGATGGCCGGGGGCGCCCTGGTTGGCTTGGGAGGCGACCTGCCTTGGCGAGGCTTCGTTTGGCTTAGACATCGAAGAAATAGAAGAAACTGGGCTTGGTGCCGACGTCCTCCTTCAGGACAAAGACGCGCTTGTTCTGGAGGACCCAGCGGATCTCCGACTTGGGATCGAGAAGGTTGCCGAACACGCGCGCCCCCGTGGGACAGGCCTCGAGGCAGGCGGGCAGGCGGCCGTCGCGCGTGCGGTGCAGGCAGAAGGTGCACTTCTCCATCACGCCCTGCGGGCGGATGCGGTTGGAGAGATAGCCCTGGTCGGGGTTGATCTCCTCGGCCGGGATCTGCGGCTTCTTCCAGTTGAAGCGGCGCGCGTGGTAGGGGCAGGCCGCCTCGCAATAGCGGCAGCCGATGCACCAACTGTAGTCGACGACGACGATGCCGTCCTTCTCCTTCCAGGTGGCCTCCACGGGGCAGACGTCCACGCAGGGCGGGGCGTCGCACTGGTGGCACTGCACCGGCATGTAAAAGTGGTCGGGATCGGGGACGGGGTGCGTGTAGTTCACGTTGCCCTGCCCGAGGTCGAGCGAGCCCTTCCTCATCTCGAGCACGCGGATGTAGCTGTTGCCCGAGGGGCGGTCGTGGTTGTTCTCCTTGTGGCAGGCCTCGGCGCAGCGGCGGCACCCGATGCAGACGGAAAGGTTCAGGGCGTAGCCGAACTTGACGCCCTCCTGCGGCTTGTGATCGCGGATGTGGACGTCCGCGCCGTAGGTTTTCTTCGCCTCCTGCTCGAAGTGGGCGAGGATGAACTGCATGTCCACGGGGCTTAGCTCGCGGTAATGTTTCTGCAGGAATTCGTCGACACTGATGTCCTTTGCCCAGGTGGTCAGGGGCGCGATGGCCTTGGCAAAGGCGGCGGCGCCCAGGGTCGCGCCCACGACCTTGAGCATGCCGCGGCGGCTGAGGCCGCCCGAGTCGCCGGATTCCTCCACGGTTTCGGGTTCCCTGTGAAGCTCACTCATGGCTCTTGTCCTCCTGTGCGGCGCCGTGCTCCGCGGAATGTGCGGCATGGGCTGCGGCGCGGGCGGCCTGCTCGCGAGCGCCCTTGTCGACCGGGGCGAAGACCGGCCTCAGTTGAACGAATTTGGGTGAATGGGGATCATGGCAGTCGGTGCAGGTGTTGCGCACGCGGCCGCCCTTTGAAAGATCCCAGCTGCCCTGCATGCCACCATGCGCACCGGCGGCGTAGTCGCGTGCCTGGGGCCCGTGGCACTGAGAGCACAGCTCCTTGGCCTCGGGAAAGGCGATCGCCCGGCCGTCGGCCCGGCGGAGGGTGTCGAAGTTGGCGGCGTTGTGGCAGCTGACGCAGCTTTGGGCGCCGTGCCGGTACTGGAGCCCCTGGTGAAACTCGGCGGGCACCCTGCCCTCCTGGCCATTCTGGAGGTTCGCAGGGCGCGTGGTGTGGCAGGTGCCGCAGGTGACGGTGACGGGCTCGCCCGTGTAGGTGAGTTCGCTGCTGAGCACGACAGGCGTGCGCGAGGGGCGGACCAGGACCTGGCCGGCGGGCGGCAGGGGGACGTTGACCGCGGTGCCGCGCGTGATGGTGATCGCTGCGGGGTCCGGCGCCCGCGCCGGCACGCCAGCGGAGGCGGGCGAGAGGGGGTCATTCGTCGTGCCTGACAGGGCCCCGCCACCCACCGATATCAGAAGTACACACACAGCAAACACAGCAGGGAGTGAGGAGCGGGGCCTTGTCATCACGGCCCAAGAGAAAGCAGGCTCGGGCGCTATTTCAAGAATAAACTACCTTTTATTCTTGTTATATTTGGGCAAGGCTCTTGAATGGCCTTATGCAAGACCCCGCCGCCGCCGCATGCACGCGCATCAGCTCGCTGGTGTTGACCCTCACGGAGGAGCCCGCCCTGCGGGCGTTGACGCTGAAGGAGCTGGCCCGCATTCCCGGCCTGGAGCTCGAGGAGCGCGGAGGGCCCTGGGTGGCAGCCGTGCTCGACAGCGCAGACCCCGAGGCGGTGATCGACGGCTTCGGCCGCCTGCCCGGCATTCGTTTCGTCGAGGTGATCTTCGTGGAAGTCACCGAACCCCGGCTTCTGGAAACCCCAAACCACTAAGTTCCCCCCATCATGGAGCGTCGCCTCTTCCTCAAGACCACTGCCCTCGCGGCAGCCACCGCCGTCATCGCCCAGCGCCTCGCCGCCAATGAAGGTGGCGCGGCCCCCGCCGGGGTCCCCGCAGGCGCCCCCGCCCCGTCGCGACCCGAGGCAGGCCCCGACGGAATCCGCTGGGACAAGGCGCCCTGCCGCTTCTGCGGCACGGGCTGCACCGTGCGCGTGGGCGTGAAGGACGGGCGCGTGGTGGCGATCCAGGGAGACCAGCTCGCAGACGTGAACAAGGGCCTGCTCTGCATGAAGGGCTACCACGTGGGCGGCATCCTCTACGGGCGCGACCGCCTCACCACCCCGCAGCTGCGCCGAAATGGAAAGCTCGAGGACATCAGCTGGGAGGAGGCGATCGACGTGATCGCGAGGCGGATCATGCGCAACCCGGCGGGTTTCGGTTTCTACGGCAGCGGGCAATGGACCATCCCGGAGGGCTACGCCGCCCAGAAGCTCATGAAGGCGGGCCTCTCGAACAACCACATTGAGCCGAACGCGCGCCTCTGCATGGCCTCGGCGGTGACCGGCTACCTTTCCGTGTACGGCGTCGACGAGCCGGCCGGCTGCTACGAGGACCTGGACGCTGCGGACGTGATCATCCTCTGGGGCAACAACCCGGCCGAGATGCACCCCGTGCTCTTCTCGCGCATCGTGGACCGCCGCACGCGCGGCCAGAAGGTCACGATCATCGACCTCGGCACGCGGCGCACGCGCTCCACCGAGTACGCGGACCACTACATCGAGTTCCGCCCGCAGAGCGACCTGGCCATCGCCAACGGCATCGCGCACCTTCTGCTGGCCAAGGGCACCTGGGACCGCGACTTCGTGGCGAAGCACTGCAATTTCCGCAAGGACACCGCGCCGGTCTCCCTCAACGGCCAGGCCATGACCTTCGACGAGTACAAGGCGGCCCTCGCCGAGTACACCCCCGAGAAGGTTTCGGCGATCAGTGGTGTATCCGTGGAAAAACTACACCTGCTCGCCGAACTCTTCGGCCGCCGCGACCTGCGCATCACCAGCCTCTGGTGCATGGGCATGAACCAGCACACGCGCGGCACGGCGATCAACCGCCTCGTGCACGGCGTCCACCTGCTCTCGGGCCACTGGGGCCGCCCCGGCGACGCGCCGACCAGCCTCACCGGCCAGCCCTCCGCCTGCGGCACCGCCCGCGAGGTCGGCACGATGTGCCACTTCCTGCCCGGCGGCCGCCTGGTGGCCAAGCCCGAGCACCGCAGGGACTGCGAACAGCTCTGGAACCTCCCCGAGGGGCGCATCAACCCGAAGCCCGGCCACCACACGGTCGAGCTGTGGACGCGCTTCTGCACCCCGACCGGCAAGGGCGGCGACATCGACACCATCCTGGTCCAGGTCACCAACCCCGGCCAGACCATGCCCAACCTGGGCAAGACCTTCAACGCCAAGAAGGGGCTCGAGGACAAGTTCCTGATCGTGTCGGACGTCTATCCGAGCGCCACCACGGCCCTGGCCGACCTCGTGCTGCCGGCCGCGCTCTGGGTCGAGAAGAACGGCGTCTATGGAAACTCCGAGCGCCGCACCCAGCAGTGGTTCAAGCAGGTCCAGCCGCCGGGCCAGGCGCGCAACGACGTCTGGATGACCCTCGCGATCGCGCGCCGCCTTTACGAACTCGGCCACCCGGGCATGAAGGACAGGGACGGCCGGTTCCTCTTCAGTTTCAACGATGCGCACGGCCACGAGGTGCCCGTGTGGGACTGGGAGCACTTCGAGGACATCAACACGGACCGCGCCCTCTTCGAGGAGTACCGCCGCTTCACGTTCATGAAGCACAAGAACGTGGCGCCCTACGACGAGCTGGCCAGGGTGCGCGGCCTGCGCTGGCCGGTGGTCGAGCAGGCGGACGGCTCCTTCAGGGAGACCCCCTTCCGCTTCATGGAGTTCTCGGACCCCTACGTGAGGAAGGGGGCGGGCATCCAGTTCTACCATTCGGTCACGAACGACGACCGCGCGCTGATCTGGTTCAACCCCTACGAGGCCGCCCCGGAGGAGCCGGACACCGAGTACCCCTTCTGGCTGTGCACGGGACGCGTGATCGAGCACTGGCACACGGGAACCATGACCATGCGCGTGCCCCAGCTGCGCAACTCCATGCCCAACGCCTACGTGGAGCTCCATCCGGAGGATGCCGCCGCGGCAGGTATCCGCCCGGGTGATACAGTCGTCGTCGAGACGCGCCGCGGGAAACTCGAGCTGCCCGTGTGGATCGACGGCCGCGGCCGGCCGCCGCGCGGCTCGCTCTTTGTCCCCTTCTTTGACCAGAACTTCCTGGTCAACCAGCTCACGCTCGAGGCGCACTGTCCGATCTCGAAGCAGCCCGACTACAAGAAGTGCGCGGCGCGCATCTCGCGCCGCGGCGCCGTCGCGCAAACCCGCACCGAGGCACGCACATGAGGACACCCGCACGAAGGCTCGCGGTGCTGGCCGCCTTCGCCGCGTTCGCGACGGGGGTGAGCGGCTATTTCATGGGTCTGAGGCAGAGCGGCCCGCGCGCGGACTCCGTATCCGCCGCCGTGATACAGGCTCCCGGGGCCCCCTCCGACGGCGTGCCGGAGGCACCCACCTACGGCGGCCTGCGCACGCACGCCCACCAGCCCAACGCCAACTGGCAGCCGAGGGTATCGGACCTGCCCCCCGCCCCTCTTTCCTGGGAGGGAACCCCGGCCCTGAGCCCGCAGCAGCAGCTGGAGAAACACCAGTTGCGCGAGGCGCGCCGCGCCTTCACGGGGGCGCCCCCGGTGGTGCCGCATCCGGTGAACCAGCGGAACTCCGCCTCCTGCCTGGCCTGCCATGGCAAGGCGACACGCGTGGCCGGCCTTGGCGTGCCGCAGATCAGCCATCCCGCCTACACAAACTGCCTGCAGTGCCATGCGGCCGGAACGGGACCGACAAGCACCTGGGAGCGCCCGTCCGCGGAACTCTCCACGCCCCTGCTCGACAACAGCTTCGCA
>JAHFTI010000254.1 GCA_023265535.1 Opitutaceae bacterium | reverse complement strand
CCGCCGCACCGCCGCGGAGGCTTCCATGCGTTCCGGCAGCCTGGTCATCAGCAGGCGCATCAACGTCCACTATCGCGACAAGACCCTGCCAGGCTTTCTCGCCTTCAGCCCCATCTACGCCGAGGACAAGCCCCTCGAGGATCCTGACCAGCGCATGGCCGCCATCCGGGGCTGGGTCTATCTTTCACTCCAGGCCCAGCCCCTCCTCGAGGGTCTCGTGCCGCTCGGCGAGGGGCAGCTCGACTATGAGTTTTATGAGGGCGATGAGGTGAATCCCGAGCACCTGCTGTATTCGTCGCAGGCAAGCCCCATGGGCAGGACCTCCGGGGAAAAGTCGGCCCTTGTCCAAACCGCGCCCACCCATCGCAAGGACAGCGCCATGCAGCTGCTCGGCCGCACCTGGCTGCTGCGCGTGAGCTCCAGGCCCGAGTTCGACCGCGAGGGTTTCGATTGGATCTCCCTTTTCGTGCTCACGGGCGGCATCCTGCTTTCCGGACTCGCGGCAAGCCTCAGCTGGTCGCTCATGAATTCCCGCGACCATGCCTACGCCACCGCCGAAGCCATGACCGCAGACCTGCGCCGCAGCGAGCAGCGCAACCGCCGCCTCGCCCTCATCGCCAGCAGCACCGTCCAGGGAGTGGTCCTGGGCGACGTGTTTCGGGGCACGGACTGGGTCAATGACGGCTTCACCCGCATGACGGGCTACACCATCGAGGACATCGGCAACCGTCGTGTCGGGGACCTGCTCACCGGCAAGGGCACCGACCTCCAGGAGCTCGATCGCATGCGCAAGCACCTGTTGGAACGCCGCAGCTTCAACGGAGAGTTCCTGGCCTACGACAAGGCGGGCGCCGAACTGTGGCTGCGCGTGGAAATCCAGCCGCTCGAGAACGAACCGGGGCAGTCCCACGCCTACATGGTCATCCTCAGCGACATCACGCCGCGCGTCCGTTCGGAGCAGCTGCTCCGTCGCGCCAAGGAGGAGGCCGATCTCGCAAACAAGGCCAAGAGCGCCTTCCTGGCCGTCATGAGCCATGAGATCCGCACGCCCCTGAATGGCGTGATCTGCATGACCTCCGTGCTCGCAGACACCACCCTCGACGCCGAGCAGCGCGAGTTTCTCGAGATCATCCGCAGCAGCGGCGACAACCTGCTCAAGCTCATCAACGACATCCTCGACTTTTCCAAGATCGAGTCGGGCCGCATCGACTTTGAGGACATCCCTTTCTCCCCGCGTGTGCTCATCGGTGACGTGATCGACCTCATGGCGCCGCGCGTCGCCGAAAAGCACATCGACCTGCTTTTCGACATTGACGACGACGTGCCGTCCGCGTTGCGGTCCGACCCTTCGCGTCTCCGCCAGATCATCGTCAACCTGGTCGGCAACGCCATCAAGTTCACCGATCACGGCGAGGTGGAACTGCGTCTCGGCGCCGCTCCCGCGGAGAATGGCCGCATCCGACTGAATTTTTCCGTGCGCGACACCGGTGTGGGCATCAGCCCCGACGCCCAGTCCCGCCTGTTCCAGTCCTTCTCGCAGGCCGACGCCTCGACGACGCGCCGCTTTGGCGGCACCGGCCTCGGGCTGGCCATCTCACGCAGGCTCGCCGAGCAGATGGGTGGGCACATGGGCGTGGAAAGCGTGATCGGCCAGGGCTCCACCTTCTTCTTCAGCATCGAGGCCGGCCTGATCCCGAATCTCCCCGAACAGGGGCCCCTGCACTCGCAGATCCTTGAGGGGCGGCGCCTGCTCATTGTGGACGACAATGCCACCCATCGGCGCATCCTCGCGGGCCAGGCTGCGGTCTGGGGCATGCATCCGCGTCCGGCCTCCGGCGCGGTGGAGGCCCTGCACTGGACCTCCGCCCGCGAGCCCTTTGACGTGGCCCTTGTGGACATGAGCATGCCGGACATGGACGGCCTCGCCCTGGCGCGCGAGTTGCGCCGCAACCCGCTCACCGCCCGCATGCCCCTGGTGCTCATGCGCACCTCGCTCCAGGCACCCACGCAGGAGGAGCGGGAGCTCTTTGTCGCCATGTTCAACAAGCCCGGACATCCGGGCGAGTTGCGCAACCTGCTCGAGCATGCCCTCTCCCCGCAGCCGTCCGCCCAGAATGCGGCCATCGCCTCCGGCAGGGCCTTGCCGGCCTCCGAGGCGCGTCCCGCCTCGGTCTTTCCCGAGCGTGTCCTTCTCGTCGAGGACGATCCGGTCAACCAACGGGTTTCCCTCTACATGCTGCGCCGTATCGGCTTTGATGTGACCCTTGCCACCGATGGGCGCGAGGCCCTCGAACTGTGCGCACGTTCCGATTACGACATCATTGTGCTGGACGTGCAGATGCCCGGCATCAGCGGACTCGACGTCGCCGTCGAGCTGCGCCGCCGCCAGTCCTCCCAGCGCCCGCGTCCCTGGCTGGTGGCCCTGACCGCGAATGTGATGGAGGAGGACCGCAAGAATTGTCGCGAGGCTGGCATGGACGACTTCGTGGCCAAGCCTGTCGTCGAGTCAGACCTTGCCGCGACGCTCGCCCAGGCGCGCGAGGCCGTGGCGGCCCAGCGCGCGCGTTCCAGCCTCAGGCCTGCTTCACCAGCGTGACCACACACTCGAGGTGGCGGGTCTGCGGGAAGAGGTCGAAGGGTTGGACGGCCTGAAGAGCGTATCCGGCCGTCGTGAAGTGGCGCAGGTCGCGCATCTGCGTGGCGGGGTCGCAGGACACATACACCACCGCCTTCGGGCCGAAGGCGAAGAGTTGCGTGAGGAAGGATTCGTCGCAGCCCTTGCGCGGCGGGTCGATGACCACGACCGTGTCGGCGGCGGGAAACCTCAGGCCGGCGAAGATCGCGGAGGCGTCGCCCGCGCTGAAGGTGGCGTTGGTGATGCCGTTGGAGGCGGCGTTCTCGCGCGCGAACTCCACGGAGCTGGCGCTGATCTCCACGCCTGCCACCTGTTCGAAGGCGCGGGCGCAGCTCAGGGCGAAGAGGCCGCTGCCGCAGTAGGCGTCGACGAGATGGCGCGCTCCGCTGGCCGCCGCCTGTTCGCGCACGTAGCCGGTGAAGGCGGGCAGGATGAAGGGGTTGTTCTGGAAGAAGTCGCGCGCCAGGAAACGCAGGCGCAGGTCACCCACCGTCTCTGTCACGACCTCGTCGTAGTTGCCCGTGACCACGCCGCCCGCGTCGCGCAGCAGCAGGGTGGCGCCGCGCTCGTAGTCGCCGCGTGCCACGGCCTCGCGGACCTCCGCGCGCAGGGGCGTGAGGCGGGCGTTCATCGCCTCGGTGGCGATCTCGCAGCGCGGCACGTCCACGAGGTCGAAGCGGGTGCCCTGGCGCAGGAAGCCGATCGGGGTCGGCCTGCCCTCGCGCGGCTCGCGGCCGCACTGGAAATGGGGTGTGATCTTCGAGCGGTAGCCGTACTCGACTGGCGAGCCGATGACCGGGTTCACGGGGTGCTCGAGGCCCGCCATGTGCTGCAGCAGCTCCGCCACCTGGCGGCGCTTCCAGGCCAGCTGGTCGGCGTATCCAAGATGTTGATACTGGCAGCCGCCGCACAGGCCGAAGAGGGGGCAGCGGGGGGCCAGGCGGGCGGGGGAGGGGGTGAGGACCGACACGAGGTCCGCCTCCGAGAAGTTCCTGTGGTTGCGGAACACCCGCACGCTGACGCGCTCGCCGGGCAGGGCGAAGGGCACCATCACGACCCAGCTGCCGCCGTCGGGCAGCGTCACGCGTCCCAGCCCCGAGCCGAGGTTGGTCAGGGTGGTGATCTCCAGTTCGATCACCTGGTGATAGGCAAAGGGCTCGTCGTTGAATTTCTTTTTTCTTCCCACACCCACCCCAAACCACCGCCGCGCCCTTTCCGCAACCAATTAACCGGGGAGGAGGCCGCGGACGCATTTCTGCCATTGCGCCGGACCCTCGCGGGGCTTTCATGTTCGGCGTGTTTCCCGTCGAGAAAATCACCAGCCTCCAGAACCCGCGCGTAAAGCAGCTCGTGAAGCTTCGCGACCGCCGCCCCCGCGACGAGGCAGGCCTCTTCATGGTCGAGGGTTACCGGGAGGTCCGTCGCGCCCTGGAGAAGGGTGTGGCGCTCAGTGAGTTGTATTACTCTCCCGAGTGGTTCCTGGGCGAGAACGAGCCCGCCCTCATTCAGCAGGCCGCCGCCGCCGGCGCCCGCCTCTTCGAGCTCAACAAGGAGGCCTTCGCCAAGGTGGCCTACCGCGAGCGTCCCGACGGCCTTCTCGCCCTCGCCCCGCAATGGAGACGCAGCCTCGAGGAGCTCGTGCTCCCCGCCGAGCCCTTCCTGCTGGTCGTCGAGGCCATCGAAAAACCCGGCAACCTGGGCACCATCCTGCGCAGCGCCGACGCCGCCGGCTGCAACGCCGTCATCGTCTGCGACCCGGTCACCGACATCTTCAATCCCAACGTCGTGCGCGCCTCCACGGGCGTGCTCTTTTCGGTCCCCTGCATCGTGAGCGACAGCCAGGCGGTGCATGCCTGGCTGAAGGCGCGCGGCATTCGCACCATCGCCACGACCCCCTCGGCCACTGCGCTTTACAGCGACGCCGACCTGCGCGGCCCCCTCGCCGTGATCATGGGCAGCGAGCAGTATGGGCTCAGCGATTTCTGGTTGCACGAGGCCGACCTGCCCGTGCGCATCCCCATGGCGGGCCAGGCCGACTCCCTCAATGTGGCCATGGCCACGATCATCACCCTGTTTGAGGCCGTCCGTCAGCGCGGCAAATGAGCGCCCCAAAACCGCCCGCCCCCCCCGCATCCCCGCCCTGTTCCTCGCCCCTCCCTTTCACCCCTCGTTGATTTTCCCTGCCATGAAGTTCTCCAAGGCCTTTGCCGTCCTCCTTGCCGCCGCCACCAGCCTCTCCGTGCAGGCCGTCGCCCAGTCCGACGCGCCTCCCGTCCCCGCCGTGCTCGCCCGCAACGAAGCCGCCCACCACGCCCGCGTGGTCCAGCTGCTCTCGCGCATGACCCTCGAGGAGAAGATCGGCCAGCTGCAGCAATACTCCTCCCCCTCCCTCGCGACCGGCCCGGCCGAGAAGGCCAATGTCGAGGCCGAGATCGCCGCCGGACACGTCGGCTCCATGCTGAATGTCTTCGGTGCCGCGCAGACGCGCGCCTACCAGGAGATCGCCGTCAAGCGCAGCCGCCTCGGCATTCCGCTGCTCTTCGGTTACGACGTGATCCACGGTTACCGCACAATCTTCCCGATCAACCTCGGCCAGGCCGCCTCCTTCGACCTGGAGGCGATCGAGCGCTCCGAGCGCATCGCCGCCACCGAGGCCTCCGCCGCAGGCATCAACTGGACCTTCGCCCCCATGGTCGACATCGCGCGCGATCCGCGCTGGGGACGCATTTCGGAGGGCTCCGGTGAGGACCCCTACCTTGGCAGCGCCATCGCCCGTGCCCGCGTGCATGGCTTCCAGGGTGACGACCTCTCCCGCCCCGACACGATCCTTGCCTGCGCCAAGCATTTTGCCGCCTATGGCGCCGCCCAGGCGGGCCGCGACTATTTCACCACCGACGTGTCCGCAGCCACCCTGCGCGACGTGTACCTGCCGCCCTTCAAGGCTGCGGTCGACGCCGGTGTTTCCACCTTCATGTCGGCCTTCAACGACCTGAACGGCATCCCCTCCTCAGCGAACCCCATCCTCTTCGACCTCATCCTTCGTCGCGAATGGGGGTTCCGCGGCTTCGTGGTCTCCGACTGGACCTCCATCCGCGAGCTGATCGAGCACGGCTATGCCGCCGACAAGCGTGATGCCGCCCGCCTCGCCATGAACTCGGGCGTGGACATGGACATGGAGAGCCGCGTGTACATGCCCCACCTTGCGGAGCTGGTCCTCGAGGGCTCCGTGTCCGCCGAGCGCATCGACCAGGCCGCCTACACGATCCTGATGGCCAAGGCGCGCCTCGGCCTCCTCGACGATCCCTACCGCTATTGCGACGCCAAGCGCGAGTTCGCCGCTGTGCTCACCAAGCCGAACCTCGAGGCCGCCCGCGACCTCGCCCGCCGCTCCTGCGTGCTCCTGCAGAACGAGCGCGGCACCCTTCCCCTGAAGAAGGGCATCCGCGTGGCGCTCATCGGCCCCCTGGCTGATTCCTCGCGCGATCTCATCGGTTCCTGGCAGGCCCAGGGGCGCGAGGAGGAGACCCTTTCCATCAAGCAGGCCTTTGAGAAGGCGAACCTGGGCGAGCTGGTCCATGCCCAGGGCTGCGAGGTGAAGGGAACTGACCGCTCCGGTTTCCCCGAGGCGGTCAAGCTGGCCAAGCGTTCCACCGCCGTCGTGGTGGTGCTCGGTGAAAGCTGGGACATGAGCGGCGAATCGAGCAGCCGCACGAGCCTCGAGCTCCCCGGGCAGCAGCTTGAGCTGCTCAAGGAACTG
>JAHFTI010000253.1 GCA_023265535.1 Opitutaceae bacterium | reverse complement strand
GATCGCAACCGCGTGGGCGAGTGGCTGCTCGACCAGCCCCTCGAGAAGCTCGTCAACCGCGCCTTCGAGGCCGTGCGCGCCCGCAAGGTCCTCCCCTCGATGCGCTCCCTTCAGTTCGGTGGCCAGGCCATCCTGAAGAACCACTCGCGCATGTTCAACTGCTCGTACAGCGCCGCCGACCGCGTGCGTTTCTTCGGCGAGTATTTCTTCCTGCTGCTCTCCGGCACCGGCTGCGGCTTCTCCGTGCAGAAACACCACGTCGCCATGCTGCCCGCCCTCCCCGTCCGCCCGCGCGAGATGGACCTCGAGGTGCGCCACTACGAGATTCCGGACACCATCGAGGGTTGGTCCGATGCGCTCGTGGAGCTCTTCAACTCCTACATCCAGGGCTTCAAGGTCGAGTTCAACTACTCCAAGATCCGCCCGCGCGGGTCGGCACTCAAGACCTCCGGCGGCAAGGCCCCCGGCCACCTCCCCCTCAAGAAGGCCCTCACCCTCACCGAGCAGATCCTCGCCGAGGCCGGCGGCCGCCACCTGCGCCCCATCGAGGTGTACGACATCTGCATGCACGTCGCCCGCTCGGTCCTCTCCGGCGGCATCCGCCGCAGCGCGACGATCTGCCTCTTCTCCAGCGACGACGAGGAGATGATGTCCGCCAAGACGGGCGACTGGTTCTCCAAGAACCCGCAACGCTCCGCCTCCAACAACTCCGCCATCATCCTGCGCGGCTCGAACGACGAGGAGACCTTCCGCAAGCTCTTCGCCGCACAGAAGGAATTCGGCGAGCCCGGCTTCTACTTCACCAACGACCTCGAGTACGGCTGCAACCCCTGCTGCGAGATCGGTCTGCACCCCACCGTCACCGGCCCCTTCTCGGAACGCGACATCGCCCACCTGCGCAGCCTCGGCTACCAGGGCGAGCTCAACGAGAACACCCGCCTCTCCGGCTGGCAGATGTGCAATCTCACCACCATCAATGGTGCCATTGCCACGAACGAGGACATGTTCCTCGACGCGTGCATCCACGCCTCCGTCATCGGCACCTTCCAGGCCTCCTACACGAAGATGCCCTACCTCGGGCCCGTCTCGGAGTTCCTCAATGAGCGCGACGCCCTCCTCGGCGTCTCGATCTGCGGCATGATGGACAACCCCGAGGTGCTCTTCAACCCGAGCGTCCTCCAGCGCGGCGCCAAGCTCGTGCGCCTCGTCAACCGCATCGTCGCGGACCTCATCGGCATCCGCCCCGCCGCACGCCTCACCTGCGTGAAGCCCGAGGGCACCGCCTCCCTGCTGCTGGGCGCCGGTTCCGGCATCCACCCGCACCACGCCCGCCGCTACTTCCGCCGCGTCCAGGCCAATCGCAAGGACCCCGTCTACCAGCATTTCTGCAAGACCAATCCCCAGATGACCGAGACGTCCGTGTACAACCCGGACGCCGACGACGTGCTGACCTTCCCGGTCAAGGCCCCCAAGGGCGCCATCCTCCGCAATGAGCTCACCGCCCTCGACTTCCTCGAGTTCGTCAAGCTCGTGCAGACGCACTGGGTCCAGGCCGGCACCGCCGACGAGTCCCGCTCCCCGGGTCTCCACCACAACGTGTCCAACACCTGCACCGTCTCCCCCGACGAGTGGGACGACGTCGCCACCTTCATCTGGACCAACCGCGCCTACTTCACCGGCATCTCGCTGCTCGCCCACGACGGCGACAAGCGCTACGCCCAGGCCCCGCGCGAGGAAGTCACCACCGAGGCCGACATCCTCAAGTGGAACCAGCTGAAGTATCAGCCCGTCGACTACACGCAGCTGCTCGAGAAGACCGACAACACCAAGCTCAAGGAGCAGGTCGCCTGCGCCGGCGGCGCGTGCGAGGTCGTCACCACGGGCGCCGCCGACTAAGTCAGCCACGCCTTGACAGGGCCGGCCACCCTCACAGGTGCCGGCCCTTTTTGTTTCCCCCGCAGGCAAAGCCGCGCTATCCCAAGCTCACGCCGCCCCCTCCTCTCCCCATGGACTCCTCCCCCCCCGCCCCCCAGCCGCCCTCCTTTGAACAGGCCCTCGACCAGCTCGAGCAGATCGTCGATTCCATGGAGTCGGGCGACGTGCCCCTCGCGGAGCTGCTGGCCAAATACGAGGCCGGCACGCGCCTCCTGCAGGTCTGCGAAAGCCGCCTGAAGGACGCCGAGCTGCGCATCGAAATCCTCAAAAAGCAGGGCGGCGGCGCCACCACCGCCAAGTTCGAGCCAGCCGCCGATTAGTGCCCGCACAGCAAGCACCTTGCACGCTGTCGCAACGACTGCGCGGACGCGGCGCCCGCTAATGCCACCCCCGTATTCCCCTAATACGGGTTGAAATCCCTCGCCGCCTGCGTATTTCCTAGCCCCTTTATCACCTTTACCGGCCTCCGGGCCTCCGACCTCGTTCCATGCCTCACACCGCCAAGTCCGCCACGCCTTCAGCCCCGCTGCCCAGCCTCCTCCCGGGCATCCGCACACCGGCTGACCTGAAGGCCCTGCCCGCGGACCAACTGGCACGCCTGGCGACGGAAATCCGCCAGGAGATCATCGAGGTCACGGCGCAACAGGGCGGCCATGTGGGCCCCAACCTGGGCGTGGTGGAGCTGACCATCGCCCTGCACCGCGTGTTCAGCACGCCGGAGGACCAGTTTGTCTTCGACGTGTCGCACCAGGGCTATGTGCACAAGCTGCTCACGGGCCGCCAGGGCGAGGGCTTCCGCAAGATCCGCCACACCGACGGCATCAGCGGCTTCCTGATCCGGGCCGAGAGCCCGCACGACGCCTTCGGCGCCGGCCACGCGGGCACTGCTCTCAGCGCCGCCCTCGGCATGGCCACGGCGCGCGACCTGCGCGGCAGCAACGAGCATGTGGTGGCGATCTGCGGCGACGCCGCCTTCACCTGCGGCATCACGATGGAGGCGCTCAACAACGTGTGCAGCTCCACGAAGCGCCTGATCGTCATCCTCAACGACAACGAGTGGTCGATCGCGCGCAATGTCGGCGCCATGTCGCGCTACCTCAACAAGCTTTCCACCAGCCCCACCTACAACCGCCTGCACGGCGACCTGGAGAAGTTCTTCACGGGCCTGCCGCACGGCCCGGAAATGCACCGCCTCTGGATGAAGTGGAAACGCGAGACGAAGGACTTCTTCGTCGAGTCGAGCCTCTTCGAGAAGTTCGGCCTGCGCTACTTCGGCCCGCTCGACGGCCACAACACCGAGGAACTGATCCGCAACCTCGAGGCGGCCAAGCAGGCGGACGGCCCCGTGCTGCTGCACGTGCTGACCAAGAAGGGCATGGGCCTGGAGGCGGCGATGACGCACCCCGAGCGTTTCCACGGCCTCGGCGCCTTCGATCCCGCCACGGGCGAGTCGAAGAAACCCGCCCCCGGCACGCCCCCCAACTACCAGGACGTCTTCGGCCACACCCTGGCCGCCATGGCGAAGGCCGACCCCAAGGTGGTCGGCGTGACTGCGGCGATGCCGAGCGGCACGGGCCTCTCGCACCTGGCCAAGGCGGCGCCGAGGCAGTTCTTCGACGTGGGCATCGCCGAGGAGCATGCGGTGCTCTTCGCCGCGGGCCTTGCGACGAAGGATTTCCACCCGGTGGTGGCGATCTACTCGACCTTCCTGCAACGCGCCTACGACCAGATCGTGCACGACGTCTGCCTGCAGAACCTGCCCGTGACCTTCTGCATGGACCGCGCCGGCCTCTCTCCCAACGACGGCCCCACGCACCACGGCCTCTTCGACCTGGCGTACCTGCGCAGCGTGCCCAACACGATCGTGATGCAGCCCAAGGACGAGGACGAGCTCGTGGACATGATGCACACGGCGGTGGCCACGCCCTCCCCCACCTTCATCCGTTATCCGCGCGGCACGGCCGCTGGCGTGCCCATCAAGGCCGCTCCGGCCGTCCTGCCGCTGGGCAAGGCCGAACTCCTGCGCCAAGGCTCGGAAATCGCCTTCTGGGCGCTGGGCAGCATGGTGGCCGACGCTCTGGCGCTGGCCGACCGCCTGAAGGCCGAGCGCGGCCTCTCCGTGACAGTGGTCAACGCCCGTTTCGCCAAGCCCCTCGATCGCGAGCTGCTCCTGGAGCATGCGCGCAGCCATCGCCTGCTCGTGAGCTTCGAGGACCACGTGCTCAGCGGCGGTTTCGGCAGCGCACTGTTGGAGACACTTCAGGAGGCGGGGGTGCAGACCCCGGTGGAGCGCATCGGCTGGCCCGACAAATTCGTGGGGCATGCCAGCACGGTGGAGCACCTGCGTGAGCAGAACGGGCTGGCCCCCGAGGCCATCGAGGCCCGTGTCCTGGCACGGCTTTGAGCGGGCGGGGGGACTGTGGTCCTGCGAGTCGGAGGCGGCAATGGGGCGTGGGTCAGGCCACAGCTGCGTAGCATTGAACGACCGTGGCAACAGCAAGGCAACCGTTTGCCTTCCAGCGGGCTGTGCGAATTCCATTCAAAACCCCAAATTTTCTCTTGAACAATTCCGGGGCTCCTGTGTTCTCGGCACTCCGCTTCACGCCCTCATCGTCTAGCGGCTAGGACGGAGCCCTCTCAAGGCTTAAACCGGGGTTCGATTCCCCGTGGGGGCGCCACTTTATTACTCCCAATTGAGTTCATCCTCAATTGGGAGTTTTTTTATGCCCAGAGGCTCACGGGGAAGCGAACCCAGGGGTGTCAAGCGCACTCACTTCGTTCGCGCCGACGAGCGCCAGCGAGAAGGGGCAGGCCGCAGGCCTGAGACCGCAGCTCAATTTGAGAACTGTGCTATTTGCGTAAGTTTAGCCTTTAGGCCGGGCAAGCGCCTCTGGCTGGCGGGATCGGAGGGAAGGTGGCCGGGAAGTGCTTCAATGAAGTCCTCGGTGCGGAGAAGATCGCTGATGGCTTTGGCAACGTAGCGGCGCAACGCTGGGGCTGCTTCTCGGACTTCTGCAACCATGGAGGCTCGACCATCGATGACTGTGATCAGGTCTTCCAAGTCGTGACTGGCATAATGGTCCCCTTCGCCACGATCAAGGAAGGCGACGTACTTGGTTGCCACAAAGGCGACCGGAGAGATGACGCGTAGAGCCGAGTCGACTACACGAATGGGGCGAGCACTTTCGAGTGCTTCCTGGAACCAATCAGTCCTGAGTCCGAGGAAATCCGCATCCACAGGCATGATATCGACGGTTAGGTTGCCGAGAACCCAGCGGCATCGTGGGGCGCCGAGGCGCATGTCGTGGTCAAATTTGAGGTCCCGAAGCTTTTGCTCAAAGTCCGCGTAGAGCCTGGGTGAGATCACCTCGATCACTACATCCACGTCGTCGGTGGGTCTCACGGATGAAAGCTCCGGGTGATCCAGCAGGAGACCGACGATGCTTCCGCCAAGGAAGGCGTAATCTATGTTCAGGTGATCAAGGCGGGATGCAACCGCCCGGAGTGCCGCCATGGGAATTTCAGACATGGCTGAGCCTCTGTTCGAGCTCCTGCTCGGCAAACTTGCGTTCGCGGGCGCGGCCCATGCGCAAGGCATCGATCAAGGTGAGCAATTCATAGAGGGCGGAATCCCTCTGGGCCGCCACAGAGGCTGAGCGATAAAGAGGCTCAAGCGCCTGGCCTTTGACCGTGCCGTCTGGATCAGGCCAGACGGGTACATCCTCATGGGAGTGGGTGAAGACCTTGGACATTGGGGCTGCAGCCCACGCGGTGGGAATGCCACGTGTGGTCTCCATAGGTCGGGCGGGGAAGGCGTAGGGAACTCCATACTTTAGGAACTCCAGGAAGGATTTTCGATTCACCTTCCGTGATGCGGTGTCGACCAAGCGGGCTTCTCCCAAACGGGTCAGGCTTGCGTGCACCTCGGAGGCACTCATGCCGAGCTCCTTGGCGAGTGAAGCAAAACTCTTTCCTTCATTTGGAAGGCAGAGTTTGAGGGCAACCAGAACGTCCTGTGGCTTGGTCATGTATATTCGCTATTCGCGAATAGCGAATGAGTCAAGTTTTCCAAAACCTGGACCGTGCCAGTCAACGCGCAGAAAGCCCCTTTTGTTGGCACTTGTCGGGAATAGGATGGGGACAGATCTGCCTGCAATCTGTATGCTACTGTGGTCTTTCCTCTGGGGCAAAGTCCCCTTGGGGACGCCACTTTATTCTCCCAATTGAGTTCATCCTCAATTGGGAGTTTTTTTATGCCCCCACAGGTTCGCGGGGTAGCGAACCTCGGTCTGCGCCGCCTAGGAACCTTGTGCCTTTCGCAACTCGTCGACGAGAGCGGCGACGGACTTCGGCGTGAAGGAATGAAGCCGCATCTCCAGCACGGCCTCCGCCTGGCCGGGGGCCAGCCTGCACTTCTTCACGAGCCTCTCGACGGCGGCTCTCCGATCCGGACAGCCCGAGAC
>JAHFTI010000252.1 GCA_023265535.1 Opitutaceae bacterium | reverse complement strand
GCCGCACAACCTGCCCCTCATCGGCCACGCCGACTGGAACGACTGCCTCAACCTCAACTGCTTCTCCAAGGAGCCCAACGAATCCTTCCAGGTCACCGGTGACATCGCCGGCTCGAAGGCGGAGTCCGTCATGATCGCCGGCCTCTTCCTCTACGCCGCCCGCGACTTCTCCGCCCTCTACCGCTTCATGGGCAAGGAGGACGACGCCAAGCGCATCGACAGCTACTACGCCGACATGCTCAAGACCGTCGAGGAGCAGGCCTGGGACGGTTCCTGGTACACCCGCGCCTTCGACGCCGAGAGCCGCCCGATCGGTTCCAAGTCGAACAAGGAGGGCAAGATCTACATCGAGAGCCAGGCCTGGTGCGTGCTCGGTGGCGCCGGCCAGGCCAACGGCCGCGCCAAGAAGGCCCTGGCCGCAGTCGACAAGTACCTCTACGACAAGCGTTACGGCTGCGCCCTCCAGTACCCGGCCTACTCCGAGTACCACCTGGAGCTGGGCGAGGTCACGAGCTATCCCCCGGGCTACAAGGAAAACGCCGGCGTCTTCTCGCACAACAACACCTGGATCCACATCGGCTGGACCATGTTCGGCGAAGGCGACAAGGCCCTCGAGTACTACCTCAGCATCTGCCCGTCCGCCAAGGCCGACCATGACGTGTACCGCTCCGAGCCCTACGTCTATGCCCAGATGACCGCCAGCCATCTCTCCCCCACCCCCGGTGAGGCGAAGAACACCTGGCTGACCGGCACCGGCGCCTGGTCCTTCGTCGTGGCCGCCCAGTACATCCTCGGCGTGCGCCCCGACTTCAACGGCCTGATCGTCGATCCCTGCGTGCCCAAGAAGTGGAAGGGCTTCACGGTCAACCGCAAGTACCGCGGCGTGCAGTACTCCATCGAGGTGAAGAACCCGAAGGGCGTCAGCAAGGGCGTGAAGACCCTCGTCGTCGACGGCGTCAAGGTGAAGGGCAACCTCATCCCGATCCCGACCGACGGCCGCACCAAGGTGAAGGTCGAGGTCACCCTCGGCGCCTGAGCCCGCGCGGCACGCTCGTATTCAGCTTAGGACTACAACAAAGGGGCGCACCTCGCGGTGCCGCCCCTTTGTCTTTGCCCGTCGCGGGGCGTGTATCTGAAAAACGACTACAGCTTGGGCGGGCCGGTCCTCGCAGTCCGTGGCCGCTGTGGCCACGCTGCCGCGCCCGGCCCGGCACAGGTGCCATGAAGCCTGCGCCTCAGACCTTGCGCACGGGAAGCCCGGCGCGCTCCCAGTCGGAAAAGCCGCCGATGTTGAAGGTCTTGAAACCCTGGTCGCGCAACAGGTCGGCCACGCGACCGGAGCGCCCGCCCGAGCGGCAATAGAGCATGAACTCGCGGTCCTTGTTCGCGGCGAGGGCCTTCTTCCAGGCCTCGCTGGGCCCGCGCAGCTCGCTCATGGCGAGGGTGAGCGCAGGCTCGGCCACACCCGTGTCGGCCCACTCGTCCGCCTCGCGCACGTCGATCAGCACCGCCGTGCCCGCAGCCACGCGGCGCGCGGCCTCCTCGGGCGTGACACTCTCATTGCTCTGGCCGGAAAACAGGGTCTTGAAAAAGCTCATGGCGTTAGGAAATGGGTCAGTTGGAAAAACTCAAATCTGGGGATGCGGATCCCGCGGCGGCAGCCGGCCCGGAAGGCGCCCCGTCCCTCTCGTTGCCCGCCTCGAAACGCGGGCACTCCCGCCCCTGCCGCACCACGCCTCCGCGCGCCGGATGGGAGCAGCACAGCCAGGCGCTCCAGGGGTCCCGGGGCACCGGTGTCGCCCAACGGCAATCGATGCCGCAGGGATGGGTGACGGAAGGGACTTCACGGAAGAGCAACATGGAAACTGCGACCTTGGGCCTTCCGTCGCCATCATCAAGCTTGGCGACGGACCGGGGCCCAAAGGATTAGCAGGGAACTTGGAAGGCATTAGCACAGGGGGATGACCCAGGGTCTCGCGCACCGAAGGCCCGCCTAGTGCTTGTCCTTGCCCTCATTGGCCATGAAGTAGAGCACGGGAACGGCCATGCGGCTGATGAGCAGCGAGGCGATTTCTCCGAACATGAGGCTGATGGCCAGCCCCTGGAAGATGGGGTCGGCAAGGATCACGCTCGCACCCACCACGACGGCCAGCGCCGTCAGCAGCATGGGACGGAAACGCACCGCACCCGCCTCCACCACCGCATCACGCAGGGACAGGCCATGTTCGCGGCGCAGCTCGATGAAATCCACAAGGATGATCGAATTGCGCACCACGATGCCCGCACCCGCCATGAAGCCGATCATGGAGGTCGCCGTGAAAAACGCTCCCATGGCCCAGTGGGCCGGCAGGATTCCGATCAGGGAGAAAGGAATGGCGGCCATGACGACGAGCGGAGTCACATAACTGCGGAACCAGCCCACCATCAGCATGGCGATCAGCACGAGCACCGCCGCAAAGGCCAGGCCCAGGTCGCGGAACACCTCGAGCGTGATGTGCCACTCGCCGTCCCACTTCATCGCCGGTTCCTGGTCGCTGAACGGCTGGTTGAGGTGAAACAGCTCCAGCTTCGCGGTGCTGCCGCCGAACTGGCGTGCGTCGAGCTTCGAGAGCTCGCTGTTCATGTTGAAGAGCGCATAGGCGGGGCTCTCCACTGCGCCCGCCACATCGGCGGTCACATAGGTCACGTTCTTGAGATTCTTCCGGTAGCGGCTCGCCTCGCCTAGCGTGGTTTCCACGCGCACCAGCTCGCGCAGCGGCACGAGGGGCATACCGGGACGCAGGTCGCAGCGCACGGGAAGATCGAGAAGCTGGGTGGGCGACACACCGCGGGAGGCGGCGGCCAGCTCCAGGCGGATGGAGACATCCTCACGCTCCTCGGGAAGATGCAGCAGGTCCACGTTCTTTCCCTGGGCTGTCAGGGCGATGGTCTGGGTGATCGCGGCCTCGGTCACGCCATGAAGCGCGGCCTTCTCGCGATCCAGGACAAAACGCACCTTCTGCTGCGGCGCCTCGACATACCAGTCGATGTCCACCACACCCGTGGCCTTCTCCATGATGCCACGCACTGCGGTCGCCAGGGCCAGACGACTCTCGTCCGTGGGGCCATAGATCTCGGCCACGAGGGTCTGCAGAACCGGGGGACCGGGCGGCACCTCCGCCACGGCCACGGAGAACCCGTGCTTGGCCGCGATTGCGGCCATTGCGGGACGCACGCGCTTGGCAATGTCATGGCTCTGCAGCGAACGCTCACCCTTGCCCACCAGGTTCACCTGGATGTCGGCAACGGTGGGGCCGCTGCGCATGAAGTAGTGGCGCACGAGGCCGTTGAAATTGAAGGGCGCCGCCGTGCCTGCATAGACCTGCAGGTCGCGCACCTCGGGCTCCCTGCGCAGGGACTCCGCCATCAGCTTCGCCACGTGCGCGGTCTGCTCAAGGGTGGTGCCCTCGGGCGCATTGAGGATTACCTGGAACTCCGACTTGTTGTCGAAGGGCAGCATCTTGACCTTCACCGCACCGACGAGCACAAGGCCGCCGGCCAGCAGGAGCAGGCCCACAATGCTCGCCAGGAAGATCCAGCGAACGCGCGCGTGGTTGAGCAGCGGATCCATGGCCCGGTGATAAAGGCGCGTGGACCAGTCGTCGGGGGCATGATCATGGTCCTCCACCTGTGCCGCCAGCTCGGCACCACCATTGCCCGAGGCCGAGGGCAGGCGGCGCTTGAGCACGCGGATCGCAGCCCAGGGGGTGATCGTGAAGGCGATCACCAGCGAGAAGATCATGGCCGCCGTCGAGCCGATCGGGATCGGGCGCATGTAGGGGCCCATGAGGCCGCCCACGAAGGCCATCGGAAGGATGGCGGCGATGACCGCCCAGGTGGCGAGGATGGTCGGGTTGCCGACCTCGTCGACCGCCTCGAGGGCCACCCGCGTGAGGGACTTTTTCTCCGCGCCAGGCAGGCGCACGTGACGCACGATGTTCTCCACCACCACGATCGCATCGTCCACCAGGATGCCGATCGAGAAGATCAGCGCGAAGAGCGTGATGCGGTTGAGCGTGTAGCCATAGAGGTAGAAGACCAGCAGCGTGAGCGCGAGGGTCGACGGTATTGCCAAAAGCACTACAAGCGACTCGCGGTAGCCCAGGAAAAAGAGGATCAGGATCGCCACGCCGAAGACCGCGATGCCCATGTGCAGGAGCAGCTCGTTGCTCTTCTCGGCGGCCGTGTGGCCGTAGTCGCGCGTGACACTCACCTCGACATCGGCAGGGATCAGGCTGCCGCGCAGCGAGGCGACCTTGGCGAGCACACTCTCCACCACGTCGACGGCGTTCGCACCGGGGCGCTTGGCGACAGACAGGGTCACGGCGGCCTCGGGGCCGCCCGCACCCGCCGCAGCGGACACGGCCGGGGAAGCCTTGGAATGCGACGAGGAGACGGCATGCAGGCCGACGCTGTGCAGCACATAGTTGGCGGGTTCCTCGGCGCCGTCGATGATCGTGGATACATCCTTCAGGTAGACCGGTCGCCCCTGATGCACACCGACCACAACCTGGCCGACATCCCTGGCATCGCGCAGGAAGCCGCCCGTCTCGAGCAGGACCTCGGTATTGGCGTAGGCACGTGTGCCTGCGGAAACCTGGCGATTGGCGCACTGGATGGCCGACGCGATCGCCGGGGCACTCAGGCCGCGGTCCATCAGCGCCGCCGGATCCAGCTGCACCCGCACGGAACGGCGCACTCCGCCGATGAGCGTGGTCTCGGCAACCTCGCCAATGCTTTTCACCTCATCATCGAGCTGGGCGGCGATGCGACGCAGGGCCAGGTGATCCTGCGTGGAGCTGTGCAGGGTGAGGGCCAGCACGGGCACGTCGTCGATCGTGCGCGGCTTTACAATCGGCTGGCTGACGCCCGCCGGGACCCGGTCAAAATTGGTCTGAAGCTTCTGGTTGAGGCGCACCAGCGCCCCCTCCAGG
Source organism: Opitutaceae bacterium (assembly GCA_023265535.1). Taxonomy (GTDB): domain Bacteria; phylum Verrucomicrobiota; class Verrucomicrobiia; order Opitutales; family Opitutaceae; genus MWDT01. Next base: position 1,457 of record JAHFTI010000252.1, on the reverse strand, counting down.
TCCGTGCCCACCTTGAACCGCACGATCACCAGCGCGCCGCCGGGACTGGAGGTGGAGTAGATGTACTCCACGCCCGGAATTTCCCAAAGGAACTTTTCCATCGGGCGGGAAACGCGGTTCTCCACCTCGAGCGCGGTGGCTCCCGGCATGCTGACCAGCACGTCCACCATCGGTACCTTGATCTGCGGCTCCTCCTCACGGGGCAACATGTACACCGCAAAAAGGCCCAGCAGGATGGAGGCGATCACCGCGATCGGCGTCAGCTTGGAGCCGATGAACAGGGCGCCCAGCTTTCCGGCGATGCCCTGCGGCTTGTAGGCCGTGTCCTTGTCCATGGCCGTGCTCATTTCCGGACCTCCACGGGCTGACCGTCACGGAGCTTGAGACCGGGGGAGACAATGATCGTGTCCCCTGCTGTGAGACCTGAAAAGACCTCGGTTTCCTCACCGCGCACCGCACCGGTGCGCACGAGCTGGAGCTGGGCGCGTCCATTGTCCACCGCGAAGACCCGTTCCATCTGACCCAGATGGGAGAGCGCAGTCGTTGGGACAAGAATCACCTTCGTGGAGGGACCCGGTACCTGCACACGCACAAACTGCCCCGAGCGCACGCGGGCGTCGGCCGGGATGGCCAGCTTGGCGGTGACCGTGCGCGCCTGAGCATCGGAAGAGGAGGAAAGTTAACGCAGCGTCGCCTTGAAGGAGGCACCCGAGGAGGGGATGCGTGCAATGAGCGGGGTGCCGGCGGCGAGGCCGCTCGCGAGCGAGTCCGGGATGCCGAGCTCGATCTCAAACTGGTCGGTGCCCTCGATCTCCAGCAGGGGCTGGCCGGGGGCGGCAAGGTCGCCGGCGGTCACAAACTTGCGCGAGACGACGCCCTTGAAGGGGGCGCGCACCGCCGTGTAATCCTGCATGGCCTGCGCCTCGCGGAGCAGGGCCTGCGCGCCGGCGAGGCGTTCCTCGAGGCTGCGCACCGTCTCGGCGGTGGTGGCCCCGCGCGGCAGCAGCTCGCGTTCGCGCGAGAGCTCACGCTGGGCCTGGTCCAGCCCCACCTGGGCCTGCGCCACGCGCGCTGCGACCTCGGGAGCCTGCAGGCGCACCAGCAGCTCGCCTGCGGCCAGCTCCTGGCCGAGCGAAACGGGGAGCTCGCTGATGCTGCCCATGAGCTTGGCGGCGATCACGGCGCGTTGCACCGGGCGCACGGAGCCGGTGACTTCCGTGATTACGGGAAGGTCCTGCGCACGGACCGTGACCACGCTGACGCTGGCTGGAGGAAGATCCTTGGCGGCAGGTGCGGCTTCGCGCGAACAGGCACCCACGAGGGCCGCGACAAGAAGTGGAAGGAGGACACGACTGGTTTTCATGGGAGGCGAGGGACTGCGGAACGGAGACTCGGGAAAGGCGGAAAAGGGGAACGGGGAGCGGAAACAGGAAGTGGGAGTGGAAGTGGGAGAGGAA
>JAHFTI010000251.1 GCA_023265535.1 Opitutaceae bacterium | reverse complement strand
TTGAGGTGCCATCCATGTAGATGGAGGCTTCGGGAATCGCCGTGGAGAGGATGCCCTGGCCGGGGGCGGCGACGTTCACGCTGTGGCGCCCGAAGTTGCTGAAGGAGCTGAGGGAACCCTGCGGGCCGACACTCGCCACCGTGATGACGTTCGGGAAGAGGCGGGAGAAGTAGGCGGGCTGAGAGTAGCTCGCGTCGTTGTCCTCGCCCTCGTTGCCGGCGGCGCACACAAAGAGCACGTCGGGATTCTCAAAGAAGACCGTTGCCCAGGTGGCGCTCAGCGCGAGGTAGATCTCGGAGGCGTGCGTATCGAGCAGCGCCTTCAGGTCGTCCTCCCCGGGGGCGTAGGCGGCGTCGCGGGAATGGCGCTCCGCCACGTAGCGGCGAAGCAGGAACTGGGTCACCTGCTCGGCATACGGATAGCCGTAGCCGAAGGAGAGGTTGGCCACTCCCGCCCCCGTGGCGGCGACATAGCGGCTGTAGCGGCGGCCCAGCTCAAAGCCGTCGGTGAGCAGGCGGGCGCGGCAGCGCCTGAGGAAGTCCTCGGGCGAGTTCGCCTCGCGGAGGAAGCCGGCGAGCAGCTCCTCGGTGCGCGCCCCGAAGGGGCGCGAGACCATGCCCACGCCGGGGACCGAGATGGTGTGCAGGCGGGCCCTGCCCTCGCTGTTCGCAAGCACGATGCCGGCCACGTGCGAGCCGTGGGCGGAGCTCTTCACCAGGTCCAGGAAGTGCCGGTCCGAGAGCTGCGGATGCGGCCCCATGATGAGGGCCAGCGGGTTGGTGTAGCCCGCGAGCTCGAGCTCGGCCTGGTCGGGCGTGAGGCGGCCCTCGCGGCGATCCGTATCCACCTTCAGGATACGGGCGATGGCCTCGCGGTTGCGGAGGTACGCGTCGAGCTGCTCCCGTCCGATGGCATAGGGCCTGTCGGCCACGGCATCCCAGCCGTACACGTCGTCCACGAAGCCGTTGTTGTCGTCGTCGACGCCGGGCCGCCCCCTGAGCTCGGCCTGGTTCACCTCGTAGGCGGCCCTGATGCGGCCGTGGAGGTAGTTGACATTGTCCTCCATGATCAGGGCAAGGGAGGGCTTGGCGACGGGGCCGGGGGCGACCTTGCCGTGCTCGCGCAGGAAGGCGTGGCAACGCAGGAGCAGCACGATCGGCTGGCGGTCGGGGAGGTCGGCGGCGATCAGGTCGTAGATTGTCCTGCCATCGGTGGTGGTGGTGGAGGGGTTGGCACCGGCCCAGACAAGGAGGCGGGTGGCGGAGAAGCTGCCCGAGGCGGCGGCGATCATGAGGGCGCTGCGCCCCTCGCCATCACGGCTGTTGACGTCGGCTCCGGCGGCAAGGGCCTGCTGGACGGCGGCGGGGTTGCCTGCGGTGGCGGCCTCGAGCAGCTGGCGGTCGGCGGGCTGCACCGCCTGCAGCGGGCCGCCCGCGCACAGCAGGACGGCGAAAAGGCAGAGGGAGGCGAGGCGGGAGGATTTCAGCAGGCGGAAGTTCATGCGTGATGCCTTGGGGCGGGCTCAGGCAAGCAGCGCCGAATGCCCTGCACAAGGACGGCGGAGGCGGGTACGCGGGTATGCGTATGGGGGGCGGTTCGGAGTCGCCACGGGAGGGGGCATCCTCTTGGCTGGCTGACAGGATGCTTCGCCCCTGGACATTTGTAGGCTTCACCGGCCACCGCGCTCTGCCGAGGCCCGAACTCATCGCGCCCAAGCTGCACGAGGCGCTTCAACGCATTGCGGCGCATACACAAAGCCCCCTGGCAGCCCTCTCCTCGGCGGCGAGCGGGGGCGACACCCTCTTCGTCGAGGAGGCGCTTGCGAGGGGGTTGCCCTGGGTGCTGCTCCTCCCGTTCCCGCGCGAACATTTCCTGAACGCGAGGGACTTCACGCCCGTCGAGCAGGCGCGCATCGCCCCGCTGCTGGACAGGGCGGTGCAGGTTCACGTGGAGCGCGAGGGACAGGCCCCGGGGACCGAGGTCGAAAGGACCGAGGCCTTCCGGTCCTGCAGCCTGCGCACGGTGGACGATTGCGACTACCTCATCGCTGTCTGGGACGGGCGCGAGGGACAGCCGGGCGGCACCGCCGACACCCTGGCCTACGCCCGGCAGCAGAAGCGTCCCGTGGTCCTGGTCGATGCGCTCACGGGAGCCCTCTCGGAGGAGAACTTTCCGCCCGCCGCCCCGCCTCCCCCACCGGGGCTGAAGCCCCTGCCCCTCGACCCGCGCCAGGGGGGCCTGCCCTCGCTGGAGGCGACCCGGGAGCACTATGACAGGATGGCCCTGCAGCATGCGCCCGAGGCGCGCGGCCTGATCACGCGGGTGATCTTCCTGCACCTGCTGGCCAGCGCCGTGGGACTGAGCTCCCCCATCTTCGGCATCCTGGGCTGGCTCGCGATGCTGCCACTGGTCTTCAAGATCGGCGTGCTCGCACACGCCGGAAAGCTGGCCCACCGTCAGGAGCATGCGCGCACCCAGTGGCTGCGCCACCGTCTCATCGCCGAGCTGTGCCGCGCGGCCGCGGGCACCTGGTCGCTCCCTGTTTCCGAACGCATCCTCCAGCCGGTGCGCATCGCGGCGCTGCGCGACTGGCAGCGCACCCTGCAGCTCTGGCGCCTGACCGCGCCGCCCGCCGCCAGGAGCCTGGAGCAGCAGCGCGACGAGTACCTGCACGCCCGCTTCGATTCGCCGGAGACCGGCCAGATCCCCTACTTCGAGGCGCAGGTCGCGCGCGCCCGCAGCCGCCACCACACCTGGCACCTGGTCGCCCGCCTCAGCACGGGCCTCGCGATCGCCTGCGGCGTGGCGGTCCTCGCCAAGGCCCTGTTCGTGCTCCTCGCCGCCGATGCCGGGACCGCGCAGCATTACTGGTGGGCCGACCTCCTCAAGTACCTCTCGCTGGTCCTGCCACTGGTGAGCGCGGCGATCTTCACCTGGCTGTCGGCCAACGACTGTCAGCGCCGCCTGGAGCGCGGCACGGAGATGCTGGCCCAGCTGCAGGCCGCCCGCGAGCGTATCCGAAACGCCACTACGTGGAGCTCGCTCGAGCGCCACGCGGCGGAGACCGAGGCGGCGCTGCTGCTCGAGGTCCTCGAGTGGCACTCCCTGTCGAACTACACGGCGAAGGCCCACTGAGCCGCCGGCACCGGCGCCCGGCCATCCCACTCCCCCTCTCCCTCTCCCGCCCCCCACCCCGACCGACCGCACCGCCCTCCCCATGAAACGCATCCTTTCCCTTGATGGCGGCGGCATCCGCGGCGTATTCAGCCTGATGATACTGCGGCGCATCGAGGCGCTGCTGCGCGAGGAGCGGGGGCAGCCCGGACTGGTGCTGCGCGACGCCTTTGACTTCTTCGCCGGCACGAGCACGGGCGCCATCATCGCCGCGGGCCTGGCCTGGGGCATGAGCGTGGACGAGCTGCTCGAACTCTACCGCAGCCGAGGCCGCGAGATGTTCACGAAGGCCGGCATCCTCGACCGCTACTGGACGGGCATGTACGACCCGCAGGTCATCGCGCGCCTCTTCAAGGAACTCTTCCACGACACGGAGACGGGGGCTCCCGCACAGCTCGGCACGAGGCGCCTCTGGGGCGACGCTCCCGCCGCCCGGAAATACCTTCTCATGGTCATGCGCAACGCCACCACCGGCTCCGCCTGGCCCGTCTGCAACAATCCCGCCGCGCTCTACAACGACCGCTCGCTCGAGGACTGCAACCTGGAGATTCCACTCTGGAAACTCCTGCGCGCCAGCACCGCGGCCCCGGTCTATTTCCCCCCTGAGGAGATCAGGCTCGGCGGACGCACCGACCTCTTCGTGGACGGCGGCATCACCCCCTACAACAACCCCGCCCTCATCGCGGTCCTCATGGCGACCCTGCCCGGCTACCGCATCGGCTGGCAGTCTGGCACGGACCAGCTCCAGGTGATCTCCATCGGCACGGGATCCACGCGGGCGCGCCTCACCAAGCAGGCCGCCCGCCAGGTGAACAACAAGGACGTCGCGGGCTTCATCATCCCGGCGGTGCTCGGCACCGTGGCTGTGGAGCAGGACATGATGTGCCGCGTGCTGGGGCATTGCGTGCACGGCGAGGCGATCGACAGCGAGATGGGGGACCTGCACGGCGACGGGCTGCTGCCGACCGCCGAGAAGAAATTCAGCTATGTGCGCTACAACCGGAGCTTCTCCTTCGCGGAGATCTCGGAACTCGAGCGCCGCACAGGCAAGAGCTTCAGCCTCGACAACACCGACCTGATCGGGGTCCTTGAGGAACTGGGCGAGGCCTACGCCACGGCCCAGGTGCGCCGCGAGCATCTCCTTCCCTAGGGGGAGCAAGCTGCCTTGCCAGCGGTGCCGCCCGCCCCCAGATTTCGCGGGACCAAAGGGACCCCGGTGCGTCCTGCTGGCAGCCCCACCACCCACCCACCCATGCGCGCCCCGCTCCTTTTCCTGTTGGCCACCACCCTCCTGGGCCAGGCCGTCCCCGAGTCCCTGCCCCCGCCCGCCTGGGTGCCCGACCTGGGCAATGGCAGCTACAGGAACCCGGTGCTCAACGCGGACTACTCCGACCCGGACGCCATCCGCGTGGGCGACGACTACTATCTCGTCGCCTCGAGCTTCCTGGCGGCGCCCGCGCTCCCGCTGCTGCACTCCAGGGACCTCGTCAACTGGACACTCATCGGGCACGCCCTCCCGGCGCAGGTTCCCCACGAGCATTTCAGCAGGGCCCGCCACGGGCAGGGCGTCTGGGCCCCCGCCCTGCGTCATCACGACGGCAAGTTCTGGATCTACTACCCCGACCCCGATTTCGGCCTCTACGTCATCACCGCGCCGAAGCCCGAGGGGCCCTGGAGTGCGCCCGTCATGGTGAAGGAGGGCAAGGGCCTCATCGACCCCTGCCCCTTCTGGGATGACGACGGTCGCCTCTACCTCATCCACGGCTGGGCCAAGAGCCGCGCCGGAATAGGCAACCAGCTCACCCTGCACGAACTCAGCGCCGACGGCACGCGGCCGCTCGATGGGGGCGCCGTCATCATCGATGCGAACCAGCTGCCCGGCTGGCGCACGCTCGAGGGCCCCAAGCTGTATAAGCGAAATGGATACTACTATGTCTTCGCACCCGCGGGCGGCGTGAAGCAGGGCTACCAGGCCGTCTTCCGTTCCAGGTCGCTCCAGGGTCCCTATGAGAACCGCATTGTGCTGGACCAGGGCGGCACGCCGATCAACGGCCCGCACCAGGGCGCCTGGGTCGACACCCCCGGAGGCGAGGACTGGTTCCTGCATTTCCAGGATCGCGACGCCTTCGGCCGTGTGGTCCACCTGCAGCCCATGGCCTGGCGCGACGGCTGGCCCGTGATGGGAAGCGACCCCGATGGCGACGGCAAGGGCGAGCCGGTGCTCACCCACAGGAAACCCGCCGTGGGCCAAGGCAGTCCCCTCGCCGTCCCCGCCACCTCCGACGCTTTCTCCGCGCCGCGGCTCGGACTGCAATGGCAATGGAACGCCAACCCGCGCCCCGACTGGCACAGCCTTTCCGCGCGCCCCGGGTTCCTGCGCCTCCGTTGCATTGCCGCCCCCGCCACGCGCAACGACGGCTCACCCGCCACCGACTCCCTGTACGACGCGCCGCATTTTCTCCTGCAGAAATTCCCGGCACCGGCCTTCACGGTCATCACTGCGCTCGACACGCTCTTCGGCCCGCCTGAAAGCTTCGCGGGGCTGGCCGTGTTCGGTTTCGACTACGCGGTGCTCGGAGTGCGGCACGAGGGCGACGGGCAACGCCTGAGCCTTCTCGTGGGAACCAAGGCCGACGCTCCCGGGGCGCGCCACAGCACCGAGGCGAGTGTGCGCCTGCCCAAGGGGCCGGTCTTCCTGCGCGTGACGGTCAATGAGCAGGGTTTCTGCCAGTTCTCCTGGAGCAGCGACAACCGCGCCTTCACCCCGATCGGGAAACCCTTCCTGGCGCGGGAGGACCGCTGGATCGGCGCGAAGGTCGGCCTGATCGCCACGACGAGCCCCAAGCTCAGTCGCCAGTCCCATGCCGATTTCGACTGGTTCCACGTCACCACACCGCAGCCCTGAGCCTGCGGCCCAGCTGCCTTTGCCAATGAAACCCCTGCTTGTTGCCCTCCTCGCCCTGAGTCTCGGGCTCGTCGGCCGGCTTTGCGCCGGCACACCGCTCCCCCCTGCGATCCATGATGTGCGTCACTACGGCGCCACGGGGGATGGCCGCACCCTTGACAGTGATGCCATCAACCGCGCAATCGAGGCGGCGAGCCAGGCAGGCGGAGGGCTGGTCCTGCTGCCCGCCGGGGAATACCTGTGCCACAGCCTGCGCCTGCGCAGCCATGTGACCCTGCAGCTTGGACCCGGGGCGACGCTCATCGCCGCCGAGCCGCCGCCTCCGGGCCAGCCAGGCGGCTATGATGCCCCTGAGGCGAACCCCTGGAACCATTTCCAGGACTTCGGTCACTCCCATTTCCGCAACAGCCTCATCTGGGGGGA
>JAHFTI010000250.1 GCA_023265535.1 Opitutaceae bacterium | reverse complement strand
GCGATGTTGACCACCACGATGTAGCGGGCGCCGAGCTGACGCAGGGTGCCCACCATCGTGGCCGTGTTTTGCACGATCGGCACCGTCATCTGATAGACGGCGAGGTTAAAGGCCTCGGGCGTGGGATTCGACATCAGCAGCAGGAAGAGCGGCGTGATGAGATCGTTGGCCCCGCCCTCGACGATGTAGAGCGCCTCAGGGTCCACCTGCCCCCCCGTGTGCGCAAGGTAGCTTGAGAATTGGCCGACCAGGCTCGTGCCCTCCAGGCCCGTGAAGGTGTCGGACCAGACATTGCCCGTGGGCTCGAACGCCGTGGGGCCGGTCAGGGCGCCAGTGACCGCGTAGTTATGCAGGCGCCCATCGAGACGGAGGGAATGGGAGAGCTGCTCAACCCAGACAGGCCCGTTCGACATGCGCCCCTGCCAGTAGGCGCCCTTGAGCGGGAACGCGTGATCGGTCAGCTGGTAGAGGCGGCCGGTATCGGAGAGGCTGTCACCGAAGACCACCACCTTGGAGAAGTGGGTGCGGGCGAAGGAGGAGGCTGCAAGGCTGAGGGCCAGGAAACAGAGCAGAAACAGGCGCCAGACAAGGCAACCGGCGCGCTGGGAGGAGCGGGGAAACGCGGGTGTGTTCATTGCAGGAAGGAGGCAGGCAACGCGGGGAAACAACGCGGGCTTGCCAGTGTATGGCAGACAAGCGGGCGGAACGCGGCGGCCCTGATGCGACGTGGACGGGCAGCAGAGGTCGGCCACGAGGGCCCCATTTTATCGGCGGCAAGAGTGGCCCGCCAGCCTAATTGCAAGTTTAATGCAATTAGTAGATCAACGCCTGCCCCAACCGTGACGATACGCCAAGGCAATGCAGGTGGGAAACACAGGCGCGTCAGGCGGGGGACTCCAGGCGGGAGCTTTCGGGCTGGGCGCGAGGCGGGTGGCTGCCACAGGGCAGTCGCAGGGGCCGGGGGCCGGGGCCGGGGCGGGGACGGGCTCCCTGCTGACACGTCGCCTGGGCACGGGGCGCCCCCCTGTGCTCAACCCCACCCAGCGGCTGCTGGTGCTGGAAATGACTGCCAAGCTGGGCTTTCGCGAGGTGACAGCGAGCATGTTGCCCGAGAAGGCGGCGCGGCAGCTGGCGAACAAGCTGCGCGACCACGACGCGGTCAGCTATTGGATGCATCCCGACTCGCAGGAATTCAGGGTCGTCGTCCAGGACGAGGACCACCGCAGCCGCCTGAACATCTATTCGTGGAAAGGGGAACGCTGGGAGACACTGCTCTGAGACGACACTAGGACAATTCTTTTGATGGGCCGGCCGCAAAAGTGGCGACCGGCCACAAGACAACAGGTTTACAGGAGAAAATGGGGGCGCTCAGCAGAACTACGCCACTTTTGCAGGCCCCTAGTTTCCAGAGAGCTACAGCATTAGAAAAGCTTGGGTACCTCACAATTCTTCTGTCCATAGGACAAAACCTAGGTCCGGCCTGCAGTTGGTTTGTATTTCCTAGGAAAATAGCTAGATTTCCTGAACAATTCCCCCAACGAGATGATCGCTACAACCCCGAGCCTACATCATCGTGCGGACCCTGCGCATGATTCCGCGGAGCAGAAGGCCATCTTCAACGCCCCGCCCCTGAGCCACGAAAACCGAGCCGAAATGCGCAAGGTCTTCGACCGCGCCATCCGACTCGCCGACCATCAACAACTTCCCCTGCGCGTCCCCCACGAGACCAGGCCGGGCCAGCGCATCAAGGGCATGCACTACCACTACAGGCCGGAATTCTTCCTCGGCCTGCAGGGCACCACCAAGTTCCGCTGCTCCAAGGAAAGCTTCGCCCTCGGACCCGACGAGATCTGCATCATGCCCGCGGGCATCGCCCACGGTGAGACGATCCACAGCGAGCCCAACCGCCCCTTCCGCAACCTCGTGGCCGGCTTCTACAACCACACGCTCAGCCTGCACTTCGCCTACGAGGCGTCGCCCGGCAAGCCCGACATCGAGGCCATCGAGTTCTTCGACGCGCCGAATCTCGACGTCTTCCTCACCCTCTGCAACGGCATCACCCAGGCACACGCGATGCAAAGCCCTGCGCGCGACGCCGTGGTCAAGGGCATGATGCTCGCCCTGCTCGGCCTCTTCCGCAACATCGTGGAGACCGGCTCCGGCCGCCTCAACGGCGACATCGGCAAGGTCTACCAGGCCAAGTGCCTCGTGCGTGAGCAATTCTCGAACCCCGACCTCTGCGTGCAACACATCGCGGAGACCCTCGGCTGCTCGCCCGACTACCTCAGCCACCTCTTCCACACGGAGACCAAGGAAAAACTCACCCACTACATCCAGCGCATCCGCATCGAGGGTGCGATCCTGGCCCTCGAGGGCTCGGCCATGACCATCTCCGAGATCGCCTACTCCACCGGCTTCGCCGACCCGGCCTACTTCGCCCGCGTGTTCAAGCAGCACAAGGGCAGCACGCCGCTGGAATTCCGCAGCCTCAGCAGCGCGCGTCGACAACAACCCGAGGAGAAACCCAAGACGGTGTACTTCGACCACACCGACTTCAGCCCGGGCGTGCCGCATCCGGCGCGGCGCGACAGCAACTGAGGGACGACGGATACCCGTAAAAAACAAAGACCCTGGGCGCCAAAGGCTGCCCCGGGTCTTTTTGCTTTCAGGCTCAGGCGGAGGGCGCGGCTCAGGCCTCGGCCGGGGCTTCCTTCGGCACCAGGGTGAGCAGCGCGGCGGCGATGAGCATGAACACGCCGCCGGCCATCACGGCCCACACGAGGTTTCCGTGCAGGTAGGTCTTCACGAGGTCGCCAAAGAAGAGCGCGGCGAGAATCTCGGGGAGGACGATGAAAAAGTTGAAGATGCCCATGTACACGCCCATGCGCTCCTTGGGCAGCGAGCCCGAGAGGATGGCATAGGGCATCGAGAGAATGGAGGCCCAGGCAATGCCGCCCAGGGCAATGGCGCCCATCACGAGGAAACGCTGCTGCTCACCGTGCAGCAGGCCGAGGGAAAGCAGGCCGATGGCCCCGAGCGAAAGACAGGTGGCATGCACCCGGCGGCGGTCTAGCTTGTTCGCCAGCCACATCAGGGCGAAGGCGGCGACGAAGGTGACGGCGTCCTTGGCGGCGTAACACATGCCCGCCCACTCGGCGCCGCGCTTGAAGAGGTCGGAAGTCGGGTCGTTGCTGCCGAAGATCACAGGGACGGCATTCGAGAAGTGGAGCCACATGCAGAAGAGGCCGAGCCAGGTGAAGAACTGCACCACCGCAAGCCGCTTCATGGTGGAGGGCATGTGGGCAAGCGCATGCTGGATCTCACGGAGCAGGGGGCCCACGCCGCGGCTTTCCTTCTTCTGGCGCTTGAAGGCCTCGAGGTCGGCCGGAGGGGTTTCCTTGGTGGTGACAATGGTGTACATCACCGCCGTGAAGAAGGCGGCGGCACCGAGGTAAAAGGAGATCTTCACGTTGGTCGGAAGGGCGTTCGCCCCGTCCGCCTCACTGCTCACGCCAAACCAATTGCGCAGGATGTAGGGCAGCATGCCGGCGACGACGGCGCCGATTCCGATGAAGACACTCTGCATCGCAAAACCCGTGCCACGCTGCTCGCCCGGGAGCTTGTCGGCGACGAAGGCGCGGAAGGGCTCCATCGAGATGTTGATCGAGGCGTCAAGGATCCACAGCAGGCCGGCCGCCATGTAGAACTTGGGCAGGTGCGGGATCAGCCACTCGGCGAGCAGGCCGGAGTTGGGCATGAGGATCAGGGCGAGGGAGCTGAGGATCGCGCCAACCAGGAAATAGGGGCGGCGGCGGCCGAGCCGGCACCAGGTGCGGTCGCTCATCGCGCCGATGATCGGCTGCACGAGCAGGCCGGTGAGCGGGGCGGCGAGCCAGAGCATGGCGATCTGCTCGTCGGCCGCGCCGAGGTACGAGTAGATGGGGCTCATGTTGGCCATCTGCAGGCCCCAGCCGAACTGGATGCCCAGAAAGCCGAAGCTCATGTTGAAGATGGCAGGAAGCGAAAGCCGTGGCTGCGTGGGGTTCATGGGGTGGATCCTTTGTGGGAGATTGCTCAGGGGGACGCAAGCGAGGGGCTGCGTGTCCTGGATTTGGCGCGGGAGGCGGAAAGGGGCGGCGGCAAGTCCGCTGCGGGAGCGGCGGAAACGGCGGTGGCGGCGGCGGTGGCCGCGGAGCTGGAGACCGTGCCTGCGCCCACACCGGAGCCGGAGCTGGCGGCGACTCCATTCACGGAGGCGCCGGGGGTGGAAGCCGGTGCAGCCGAGCCCACGCGCAGCCAGGGACCGGCCACCGCACGCAGGCGGCGGCCCGTGAAGGTCCAGCCGAAGGACTCGACGTCGAGCAGGCGCGTCCTCGCGCCCTCGGCCACACGGATGTATTTGAATTTGTCATACACCACCACGCGGATGCGGGCGGGGCCGGCGCCGGAGTGGATGTCGCGCAGGCGTATCGAGAGGCCGCCGTCGGGGAGGCTCCAGGCCTCGACGATGAAGGAGCTGCGCGCGCCGCTCCGGTAATCGAGGCTCTCGCCATCGTCGAAGGCGTAGCGCAGCACGGCGCTCTCGGTGCTGTCCAGGCGCAGGAAGCAATGGAGCTCCACCTCGGAAAGGTCGTTGCGGTTGTCGCTGCGCTCGCCCGGCTGCATCGGGAGGATGGCGCCCTCGCGCACGAAGAGCGGGGTGGCGCCGCCGGGGGCGCTGGCACGCACGCGGCCGGGCTCGAGCCAGCGGCCCTCCTGCGCGGAATACCAGAGGTTCTCACCCGGAAGGATCAGGGTGCGGGCGGTCTGGTCTTCCTCAAGGAGGGGAGCCTGCAGGATCGAGGGGCCGACAAGGTATTGGTCGGCGATGGGGCCGAGGGAAAGAGAGGGGCTGTCCTCGAAGTCATGGAACAGCGGGCGCAGGATGGCCTCGCCGCGCTCCTCCTGAGCGACGAAGAGCTGGTACAGGTAGGGCAGCAGCTTGTAGCGGAGGCGGATGTAGCGGGCGATGTTGCGGCAGGTGGCCGTGCCAAGGGCCCAGGGCTCCTGGTGGCGCGTGCCGGCGCAGGAGTGGTTGCGCAGGAAGGGAAACAGGAAGCAGGCCTTGTACCACGCGGTGATGAGGGCCGGCGTGGTGTCGTCGAGGAAGCCGCCGACATCGGGGCCGTTGAAGGGAATGCCCGACATTGCGAGACCGAGCGAGGTCGGGATGCTCAGCCGGAGATGGTGCCAGTTGGAGACATTGTCCCCCGTCCAGACCGCGGTGTGGCGCGCGCTGGAGATGAAGGCGCTGCGGCTGATCAGGAAGGGGCGGCGGCGCGGCTGCGCGGCGAGGAAACCCTCGCGGGAGGCCTTCGCCATGCCGAGCGCGTATTGGTTATGGTAATACGCGTGCGGACGATGGCCGCGGTCGAAGAGCATCGCCTCCGAATCGACGGCGCCGAGGGCGGGGTCGTTCATGTCGAGCCAGGCGCCGCCCAGGCCCAGGCTCGCGAAGCGGCGCACACACTCGGCCCACCAGGCGCGCGCCTCGGGCAGGCTGAAGTCGGGCATGTGGGTCTTGCCCGGCCACACAAAGCCGTTGAAGGGCAGGCCCTCGGGCGTGAGGCAGAACACGCCCTGGCGCAGGCCTTCGTCGCACACCGCATAGCCCTTCTCGGCCTTGACGCCGGGATCGAGGATGGGGACGACGCGGCGGCCCTGCGCGGCGAGCCTGGCCAGCACGGCGCGGGTCTTCTCCTCGTCGCCCCAGAGGGCGGGGTTGAAGGTGAAGACGCGGTAGGCGTCCATGTAGTCGATGTCGAGCCAGAGCCCGTCGCAGGGAATGCGGTTCCTGCGGAAGCCCTCGTCGAGGGAGAGGAGGTCCTCGGGGGAGGCGTAGCCCCAGCGGCATTGCTGGTGGCCGAGCGCCCACAGGGGCGGGAGCGGCGTGCGGCCCACGAGGGTCTGGTACTTGGAAAGCAGCGAGGGAAGGTCGGGCCCGGAGATCAGGTAGAGCTCGGGCTTCCCGGACGGGGCGCCCACGTAGAAGCTGGAGCGGCGGCGGTCCTCCTCATTGCCCTCGTTCCACACGAAGTTGGAGGCGAGGTCCATGAAGACCGCGCCGGGGTTGTTGACCAGGATGCCGACGTAGCGGTTGCCCTGCTTCACGATGAGCCAGGGGATCGACACGTACATCGGGTTGGCGAAGCCGTCGCGGAGCTGCGAGGGGGCGTAGTCGCCGGCGACATCGGTGTTCCAGAACCTCACGCGCTGGCCGCCCTTCTCAAGGCCCTGGCTGTGTTCCCCCAGCCCGTAGAACTGCATGTCGGGTTCGCGGCGGAACTGGAGGAGCCAGGACTGCCCGCACACGCCGAAGGTGGCGGCGGCGCAGCCCCTCAGCAGCGGGGCCGCCTGGCCCTCGGGCTGGAGCGAGAGGCTGCCATCCGAGGAAAGGGCGATGCGATGCAGGCTCTCCCCCTCGATGCGGGTCTCCAGCTCGAGGGGGAGAGCCTGCATCGCA